>JACCRD010000197.1 GCA_013813755.1 Acidobacteriota bacterium
CGCCGTGTAGGATTTGCCCGAACCCGTCGAAGCCAGAATCGCAAGATGCGTCGAGACGACATCTTTGATGGAAAGCACGACGGGAACTTCGCCTTTTTTTCTGGTCAGAAGACTTCCGATATGCGCCGAGCCGACCTCCGCCATTTTTTTCGCGCTCAACATCTGCGCGAGCGTCTCGCTTGATGCGAGATAAATCGCGTCGCCCGGATTTGGCGGAATGCGCGGATTAACAAAATCTTTCAGCGCGTAACTGAAATATCCGATTGTCTCAACGGTGATTTCATAAATCTCGCAAGCGTCGCCGTTCAGTCCAATCAAAGAAGAAACCAACGCGGGCGGCGTATTCGGGTCGGAAAGAAATGTGTCAGGCAAATTTCGCACGAGTTTGCGCGATTTTATCGTGCCGATAATCTGGCGTTTCTCGTCGCCGACTTCAGCGCGGTAATAAACAAATTCACCGATGCGCGTTTTTTTGTTGTCCTTCGTAATAAAAAGATATTCGTGCGGCAGCTCGCCCGGACCTTTGACCGTGCCGGTTAAAAAATCTGTGGTTGTCATATTATTTATTCGTTTGAGAAAGCTTTCGGGGAAATTATAACACGAAGTTTTAAATAATTTGGGAACAAGATGAGTTAGAATAGTGCCTATAAATTACGAGGAAAATAAAAGTGATGTTGAGAAAAGTATCAATTAGTTTAGCAACAATTGCTTTTATCATTTGTTTCGGACTTTATAAAGAGCATCGCGGCTTTGATAAGGGATATACAATTGGGGATGAACATTGTGAAATATTGTTCGATAGCGTTAATTTCTCGGGTGGTATAACTCGGACATATGAAGGTTTTGCATATTGATATGAGAATATCGTTTGGTGCTTAGGTATATTTTTGGCGGCTAAACTTATCTTAGAAGTAAAATCAATTAAGCAAATTTCAGGAATGATAATTTCATCTCTGATAACTTGTGTTTTCACATTAGGTATAGCGTTATACCAGCTTAGATTACTATTTCGTGAAAAATCCAGTCATTTACCAGAAACTTTGACCTTGGCTTATGATGATATATTGCGAAATTCAGTTCCGTTTGATTGGATTTGTCTTTTTATTGTGTTTATTCTGTTAATAATTCAAATGTTAATTGCTTCGAAATCTTTGTATGAAACATACAAGGCAACACTAAGATAGACTTCGTGCCGCCTCTTGTAAATTCGTAGCTACATACTTAAGAAATTATTTCTCGCTGTCTATTAATTGATTAGAAAAGCGCGAAGTTAATATTAAAACTTCGCGCTGATTTTCATCAGGGGGAAAACTACGCTTGAATGTGCGCTTCGACAAACCATAAAAGATTATCGAGTTCGCGTGAGATTTCGGTGTATAAGTCTGCTGTGTCGGCGTCGCCGAGTTCATCGGTTTCGTCGATTCCTTTGCGAACTTTTTTACCGAAGTCGGACATCGCAGTTGAAAGCGCGTCAACGTGCGCCGTGCCTTCAAAAATCTCGAGCGGATATTCGGACAAAGTTGATTTTGCCGCAACAACGCGAGCCGTTCCCATAGCCGTGCCGCCAAGCGCGGTAATCCGTTCGGCGATTAAATCGGTGTATGCCTCAGCCGCTACCGCCACTTTGTCGAAAAGTTCGTGCAGACCGATAAAATGATGTCCTTTGACATTCCAGTGCGCCTGTTTAGCTTGTGTTTTTAAGTCGATCACATCCGCCAATCGCGCGTTTAGATTTTCGACAACTTTTTCCCGTTTTCCCTTTGCCAAATCATTTTTTGTGTTATGCATATTAAGAAACTTCCTTCTATTTAGAATCAAATTTTGCTGTCAAATTATTAAACTTTCATTTAACTATAACGTACCTTTAAGTTATCAGATAATTGTTGTTACAATTTCGCGGATGCTTCTCTGCAAATCCCGGTCATCGGTAATCGGCGAAACGAGCGCGACTTCCGCCGCATCAATCGGTGCAATTCCTTTAGCAATCATTTGTGCCGCGTAAATCAGAAGGCGAGTTGAAACGCCTTCTTCAAGTCCGTGACCGCGCAAATTGCGAACCTTTTGTCCGATGGTAACTAAATCCTTCGCCATGCTCGCATCAATTCCGCCTTCTTTAATGACGATTTCCGTTTCTGCTTCGGCATTCGGATAATCAAATTCCATTGCTACAAATCTCTGGCGCGTAGATTGTTTTAAGTCTTTCAGAATAGATTGATAACCCGGATTATATGAGACGACAAGCATAAATTCAGGCGGCGCTTCGATGATCGTTCCAAGTTTTTCAATCGGCAAGCGACGGCGGTCATCAGTCAGAGGATGAATGATCACAACCGTATCTTTTCTGGCTTCGACAACTTCGTCCAGATAACAAATCGCGCCGCTTTTAACAGCGCTCGTCAGAGGTCCGTCGTGCCATACGGTTTCATCGCCTTCGAGCAGAAAACGCCCGACCAAATCAGTCGAAGACAAATCCTCGTGGCACGCCACCGTAATCAGCGGACGACCGAGACGCCACGCCATATATTCAACAAACCGCGTTTTGCCACAACCCGTCGGACCTTTCAGCATCACCGGCAGCTTTGTTCCGTAAGCGGCTTCAAAAAGCTCGACTTCCTGTCCGACCGGCAAATAATACGGCTCATTCCCGACCTTGTATTTTTCAACTGCTAATTCCATAAATAATGATTTCTCAGCTATATAAATGTAAAAAATATCTTAACATTCGCCGGAAATTGATAGCAAACCAACGTTTTTCTTTGAAAAGAAAACAAAATTTATAAAAAAATTCTTGACAATAAAATAAGTTTTTAATAAGTTAACAATTGACTCTTAAATCTTGTAAGAGAGGACAAATAAAGATGAATGATAAAAATAATGAATTTCCGAGATTATCGCGAAAAGAGTTTTTAATTCTAGGAATGTTGATTGGAAGAGGTGAAATGTTCGGGCTTGAAATGGTTGAAACATCAGAAGGCGAACTCAAACGCGGAACAATTTACGTTACTCTTCAACGAATGGGCGATAAAGGTTACATCGAATCACGCGAAGAACCGCGCTCGATGCCGGAAATCGGCATTCCGCGCCGCAAATATTTGGCGACGGGTTTGGGCGAAAGAGTTTATCAAACGAATGTAAAAGCACTTGAATTTTTTAATTCTGATTTTGCTTGGGGAGTATTGAATTAAAATGAATTCTATAAAAGAAGCTAACTCACCATCCATCAAAGATTTGTTCAAAAAGATGCTTTCTACATCTTTCTGGATTTATGTAATTGTAGGGGTAATTTTAGCAAATTTATTTACTTCACTTGTCACCACAACAGTAGATTGGATTGTGAGTAAAATCATATTACCCGATACATTAAAAACAGTATTTAAGTTTATAATATTGTTACCTGCAAGTTTTTGGGCTGGGAAATATCTAGTTCCTTATATCTTGGATATTCTCCTTTCTAAAAAATCCTTAACTAACTACGCTGTTGGTTTTAGACTTTTGTCTATCATAAATTTCTTATATTCACGCAAAAATCAAAAAGAAGTTTTTGAACCACTATTTGCAGATTGGCAAGAAGAATATTTTGAAGCATTATTCAAAAAAGAAATTTGGAAAGCGCGTTGGATAAATTTACGTTACACTTATGCTTTTCTTACCGCAATGTGGCAAAAGAGCCCGATTGGAGATTTCATTGAATTTATCAGTAAAATTGCTAAATAAAGAAAATTTTATGAACCATCAAAATATTACTAGAAAAGAAGGTTTTATCGAAAGCAGGAGAGTAATGTTAGTTTTTAGATAAAT
>JACCRD010000203.1 GCA_013813755.1 Acidobacteriota bacterium
ATAATTCGTTGTTTTGTTCAGCTTCATTTTTTTCAATCTCGGAAGTTTCCAAAACTTTGCCTTCAACAACCGACAAATCTTCCGTGTCGTTCATTTGGACTTTGGATTTTGGACTTTGAACTTTAGATAACATAGATTATTTTGGTAATAATATACTTGACACACCTAACTTAATTTGCTAAACTTCTAAGTATGTTAAACGATAAAGACTTACCAAAAACATTACAGCAAGCCATTCAATACTTTTCCGATAAAGACGTTTGCTTGAAGTTCGTCGCTTCTATGCTTTGGGCTGACGGTATTGCCGTTTGTCCGCATTGTGGCAACAATACAACGTCTTTCCTGTCCACTCGCCGCATCTGGAAATGCAAAGCCTGTAAAAAGCAGTTTTCCGTTAAAGTCGGCACTATCTTTGAAGATTCGCCAATCGGTTTAGACAAATGGCTAACTGCTATGTGGCTCATCGTTGGCGCAAAGAACGGCATTTCATCTTACGAGATTCACCGTGCTATCGGTGTTACTCAAAAGACCGCTTGGTTTATGGCTCACCGTCTAAGACTTGCTATGCAAAGCGGGACTTTCGAGAAACTTTCGGGCAACGTCGAAGTTGACGAAACCTTTATCGGCGGAAAAGCCAAGAATATGCACAAGCACAAACGCGAAGCAATCATTCAAGGTCGCGGCTCGGTCGGCAAAACTGCCGTTATGGGCTTACTTGAAAGAAAAGGTCGCGTATTAGCCAAAGTTATTGAAAGAACAGACCGCGAAACTTTACACGCGGAAGTTAAAAGCAATGTAGAATCGGGCGCGAATCTTTTCACCGATGAATGGCGTTCATATCGCGGTTTAGATGAACAATACATTCACGAAGTTATTAACCATTCAACCGAATATGTTCGCGGACATATTCACACAAACGGTATCGAAAACTTTTGGGCATTACTGAAAAGAACAATCAAAGGAACATACGTTTCGGTTGAGCCTTTCCACTTGTCGCGTTATTTGGACGAACAAATGTTTAGATTCAACGAACGCAAAGGCAATGACAAAGACCGCTTTTTAGAAGTTGCCAAATCTATTGGTGGCAAACGCCTAACTTACAAAGAACTGATTGGCAGTAGTGCGTGGCAATAAACGCGGACGAAAGAGAGGTTAAGATTTTCTAGCCTTTCTTTCCGCTTTCTTTTCTTTTTCCGCTTTTTCAAGTTCGTTAATTTCTGATTTCGGAACTTTCACAATCTTACGGACAAAATCTTCAAACTCTGTAAATTCCTTTTCGTCTTGTTTGGTTTCGGTTTTCTTTTTCATATTCAATTTGTATCAGGGCATAAATTTTCCTGATTCGTCTAAATGCTCGGCTAGATGCTTCATAAATCTTTTAACCGTGCTGAAAATATCTTCCGCAATTTCTTCGGTATATTTCTTGTCGGCGTGCATTGAAGGATTGCGCCACGCAATTTTGACCGATTCAAGAAATGGTTGAACACCTTCACAAAATTCTTTTTCTTTGTTTGATGCCCAAACTTTATTAGTAATCTTTTTCTCGTTTCGTTCCTTAATTTCTTTTCGTGTTTCGTCTAAAACTCTGTTCCAAGACGGTTGTGCCGATTTAGCAAGGCTAAATATGCTTAAAAAAGTGCCGTAACCTTTAAGTGCAACTTCCAAAGCCCTTTGTAAGTGCATTACACAGGCAGTATAACGTGCCGTTGCAAAGCATTTTCCCGCTTCTTCAATATCAAACGCCGCAGAGGAAAAATTGTTGAAAACTTTATTTCCAAATAAGTTATTGTCTTTGTAAAAAGAAGCCTTGTTATAAGGAATTTGCATAAAAAGAGACAGCGACAATTCATCTCTTATGCGGTCTTGCAAATTTGGTAACTTAGCTGCTAATTCATTGAAAGATTTGATAGAACCTTTTTCTACTCCGTCTTTCAAATACTTAGCCAATAAAACAGATAAATTCAGTTCCACTTCTTCGCAAGAAGTAATTATCATATTCAATATACCTACATAGGGCTTTTTAGTTTCCTCATCCAACTCTGTAATTACGTCAGGATTTTTTACCGTTGCAAGACGTTCAAAACTTTTGGCAACGGTATAAAAAAAACCAATATTAAATTTATTCATAAGGTCAAACAGGCTTACAAGTTGGAATGATGTAAAATCCAATTGTAAATCTTGACCTTTAGGTGTGTCAAGTATATTATTACCATTATTTTCTTTCACGCAAAACTTTGAGCGGATTAAAATCATCCGCGGTAACCTTTAACCCTTCTTCAAATTCATTTTTCAGTTCGGCAGGCGTTTTCAGCTGCAGATTCGCGTCAGCCGATTTGAAATTTTTATCAAGCGCGATAACGTTGTTCGTTTGATCTAAACCTTTTTTGAAAAGCGCGTCGTCGTTAGTAAATTTGCCAAACCCCTGCCGATAAAAACTGTATGCGATATAAAATTGCGTTCGCGCGTCGCGCCTCTCCGGGTCGGCTTTTTCAAAATTATCACGCGCCGCAATAAAATTATTTTTTTGAAAAGCGTCTAAGCCTTCGCTGAATCTCGCAATATCAACTTCATAAGTTCCGATGGCAACTTGTGTTTTAGTGGTGACGTTTTCGATTGTCGTTTGCGCTTTGGTTGAAACTTCCACCAAATTTTTCGGCTCAGCCCAGTAAAGCCAGGCAATGAAAATGCCGTAAAACGCTGTGAGGACGATGCCTAAAATTTGGACGTGCTCTTTCTTCATTTTTATTAATTTCCGAATTTAGTTTCGGATAAGCCATCGGTGATGTCAATCAAATTCGTTTTGGGTCGCTGCTCAATTACGATGCTCAAGACACCAAAACCGTAAAAACAAAAAAGCTTTTTTGCAAACTCCCACAACAATTCTCGACAAAAATTGTGTGTTATGCTAAATCTTAAAAACTTACCGGACTATCTTGTATGAAATGGCTAACTATTTCGATCATGCTCATTTTTCTTGCTTTTTTTGCTGCAAACGCGCAGACATTAAAAAGCGAACAAATCGCGCTCAAAAAAATACAGGCATTATATTTTGCCCGCGATTTTGAAAGCGGCGCGGAAATTGGTGAGCAGTTCGCTAAGAAATTTCCTGATAACACAGAAATAAAAGCCTGGTTCATCTTAAATATGGCGCGGGCGGGAAATGCAAAAGAGGCGGTTAAACTCGCCGAAAAGTTTTCTGAAAAAAATAAGGAGAACGCTTGGATTTTATTTGCGCTTGCCAATGCTTACATCAGAAATGCTCAACCTGACAAAGCCTTCCCGATAAGCGAAAAACTTATCGCCCTCACGCCTGAAAACGAGGAATTTATTCTACTTTATGCAAACGCTCTTTTAACCAAAAAAGAATACACCAGAGCTTTGGAGTTTTTGGACAAAAACGCTTCAAAAATGTTTGATCAAGCCCGTTTGATGACACTCATAGCTGAACTTTTTTACCGTCAAAACGAAAAAGAGAAAAGTTTCTCGATTTATGCGCAAGCCCAAAAAATTAATCCCAAAGACGTAAACGCTTTATACTCGGCGGGTTTATTTCTTAACCGTGAGAAGCGTTTTACTGAAGCCTTGCCGCTTTTAAAACGCGCCGTCGAGCTTTCACCAAAAGTTTTTCAAGTTCGGGAACAATACTGGGATGCGCTTTTTCAGGGACAGCCGAAAAAATCTGAACAGCAGCGCAAAGCGGAAGTCATTGCCGACATAAACGCTTTTCTGAAAATCCGCTTGACGTCGAAAAACCTTGAAAACGTAGTTTATTATTTCCGAAAAATCGAACCGGTCGACCGACAAAAAAGCGTCGTCGAAGACGTTCTGCTGGTAAAATTTCCGCAAACCGCCGAAGCCGAAAGAATCTCGATAAACCGCTTGCGAAGATTTAATTATTACACGAAAGACCGAAAAATTGACGAGCTAAAAAAAGTTGAATACGTCAAGAAATTGTGGACGTTTATCAATCGTCCACAGTATTTTAATCAAAAACACGTTGGTGAAGTTTATACAAATCTGCTGCACATTCTGCAGGACGACAAAAAAGTTTCTGATACCGAATATTTAAAGATAGCCAAGCGCGCCATAAATTATGACGGACTTAATTTTACCGATCCGTACTCAACGATATCGTCAGCATTAATTAAACGCGGCTTATTTGCCGAAGCGGAAAAATTTGCGGAAGCAGGTTTGAAAAAATTTGATGTGAAGTTGAGCGAGGCAAAGAAAGACGAACAAAATAAAACATACCTGGATTTTAGCGAAAAAACTGATCGGGCAAAAATTTTGAATATTCTTGGAGAAACGCTGCTCAAACAGAAAAAATACGAAAAAGCCGAAAAGGTTTTGCTTGAATCAGCCGAAACCTCCAAAGAATATAATTACGTATTCAAACTTCTCGGCGAACTCTACGAAACCACAAATGAATTAGAAAAAGCCGAAGATTCATATATTTCCTACTTTGCTATTATGAATTTGGAGAAGCCGAATTATGATAATCTGAAAAATATTTACCAAAAACGTAAGGGCAGCACTGACGGATTTGAAAACTATCTGTTAAATGTTAAAAAGATAGAAAAAACCAAACGAAGAGAAATCGTCGTTTCTGGACGGAATAAAGAAGCAAAGGATTTAGTCGCCTTTAACCTGAAAACGCTTGATGGAAAGTCTTTTTCCTCGAACGATTTAAAGGGAAAAGTTGTTGTCATCAACATCTGGGCGACGTGGTGCAGTCCGTGTGTCAAGGAAATGCCCGAATTACAGCAACTTTACAAAAAATATAGCGGCGCAAAAGATGTCGCGGTGATAACCATCGACAGTTTGGAAGAACTTGAAACAATCAAAAAATTTATGACCGGTAAAAAATATGATTTTCCCGTTCTGTTAAGCGGAGATTATTTCTCGGCTGTTCCGGTCAATATTTTTCCGACCACTTGGTTTGTTGATAAGCAGGGAAAAATCGCTTACACAAAAACCGGTTACAGCAAAAATTTGCTGGAAGAATTCGATTGGCGAATCGAAGAATTAAAAAAGTAGATTTTCAGTGGACTTTCGAGCGGTAAATTTTAACTTTATGAAAAACAAATTTCTTTTAGCGATTTTTAGCATCGCTTTATTTTCAACTCTGATCAACGCGCAAAATTTAACGGCGGATTTGGTAATTATCAATGCGAAAGTTCGCACGATGGACAGTGCAAAGCCAAATGTTGAAGCCATCGCCGTGATGGGCAATAAAATCCTCGCGGTTGGCACGAACACTGAAATTCGCGCTCTTGCCGGAACAAACACAAAAACGGTAGATGCAAAAGGAAAACTCGTCATTCCGGGTTTTAACGACAGCCACGTGCATTTTATGGAGGGTGGTTTTCAACTTTCAGCAGTTGATTTGCGCGATGCTAAATCGCCGGAAGAATTTGTGCGGCGGATCAAAGATTTTGCCGCGAAATTGCCAAAGGGACGCTGGATTTTGGGCGGCAAGTGGGATCACGAAAACTGGACTCCGAATAATCTGCCGACCAAAGAATTAATTGATGCCGTCACACCTGACAACCCGGTTTTTATTGATCGACTTGACGGACATATGTCGTTGGCAAACTCTCTAGCATTGAAATTGGCGAGCGTCACAAAGGACACTAAAGAAGTTGAAGGCGGCTTGATTGTCCGCGACGCGAGCGGCAATCCGACCGGAGTTTTGAAAGATGCGGCGATGGTTTATGTCAATAAAGTAATTCCCGAAGCTTCGTTTGAGCAAAAGCTTGAAGCCGCGCAAGCCGCCACCGATTATGCGGCGAGTTTGGGCGTGACGAGCGTACAGGATATGTCTGCGGGAACAGATGTCGGCGTTTATCAGGAATTAATGCGGCGCGGAAAATTAAAAACTCGCATTTACGCCGTTTCGCCGCTTTCCGATTGGCAAAGAATGGGGAAAACGGGCGTTCGCGCCGCGTTCGGCGATGAAATGCTGCGCATCGGCGGACTAAAAGGTTACTCGGACGGAAGTTTGGGCTCAACCACCGCCTGGTTTTTTGAGCCTTATTTGGACGATCCAAAATCAACCGGTTTACCGGCGGACGAAATCCCGAAAATGTACGAAAATGTTTTAAATGCCGACAAAGCGGGCTTGCAAATTATGATTCACGCTATCGGCGATAAAGCGAACGACACGGTGCTTTCTGCTTTTGAACGGGTCGGACGCGAAAACGGGCTGCGTGACCGACGGTTTCGCGTCGAACACGCGCAGCATCTGAGGATCGAAGATATCAAACGTTTCGGCAGCTTAAAAATCATTGCTTCGATGCAGCCGTTTCATCTGATAGACGATGGACGCTGGGCTTTCAAACGCCTCGATGAAAAACGCCTGAAAGGCACTTACGCGTTTCGCACGTTTCTCGACACCGGCGCTAGTCTCGCTTTCGGCACCGATTGGGCGGTCGCGCCGCTCAATCCGCTGTTGGGAATTTACGCCGCCGCGACGCGTCGCACACTTGACGACAAAAATCCGAACGGCTGGATTCCCGAGCAAAAAATTTCCGTCGAAGAAATCGTCCGCGCCTATACTTCCGGTTCAGCTTACGCGGAATTTCAGGAAAGTATCAAAGGTACGATTACAATTGGCAAATTGGCTGATTTTGTAATTTTGTCAGACGATATTTTTACGATGAACCCGAACGATATTCGTCAAACAAAAGTTTTAACAACCGTTTTGGACGGGAAAATCATCTATGAAAACGACCGTCGCTAATTGCGGAAACGGTTTTCGCCAGTATTTTCGCGTGTAACTTATCAACATCTGTTATCATTTTGCTTTTAATATGAGGAAATATTTTATTATGAAAAAAATTTTAAGCTTAACATTTTTAACTTTGGTTTTCGCGGGCATAAGTTCCGCACAGGATTCGCAGAAAACAGAAGCGAAAAAACCTGCTAAGGGTGAACACGGTCATATGAGTAAAATAACTGAAAGAAAACCGTTTGAATATGATAACGCATCAGTTGCCGACGCAAAAGGCGTTTTAAAGCGCGGCGCGGGAATCGGTTCCGCCAAAAAGGTTTCACTTGCCAAGGCAATGAAGCAGCCGAGTAAATATGAAGGTAATCTTGTTATGGTTGAAGGCGTAATCGTCCGTTCATGCAAAACCGAAGGCTGCTGGATGGAACTCGCGCCCGCCGATAACGCCAAAAGTGTGCGTGTTAAATTCAAAAATCACGCCTTTTTTATCCCGCTCGACGCTACCGGAATGAAGGCGAAAGTTGAAGGAATGATCAGCGTCAAAACTTTGACCAAAGCGGAAGTTGACCATCTGATTGATGAAGACGGCGCGAAATTTGAAACCCGCAATGCAGATGGAACGGTGACGGAAATTTCCTTTGAAGCGACGGGGGTTGAACTGACAAAGAAATAAATTTTTAGTACAATTTTTGAAGAAGAAAGAAAAAAGGTTTTGCTCAGTGTTAGGCAAAACCTTTTTTCTTTCACTTGTTTGAAGGATTTTTAGCGAATATAAACATTCGGTATCGGAATGTCGTCTCCGAATCCAAAGACCCCCGCGGCAAATCCTTCTTTTGATTGCTGCAAATACCACGTTCCGTTAGAAGGTCGAAACACCGCAATGTCGGTTCGTCCGTCGCCATCGTAATCAGCGGGAACAGGTTTGTCTTCAGCCGCTCCAAATCGCACGGCAGAAAAAGAATCATCGCTGCTGTTGAAGCGATACCAAGTGCCGTCTGACGGACGATATATGGCAATGTCAGCTTTGCCGTCGCCGTCATAATCTGCCGGAACAAATTTGTCGGTTGACAGTCCAAACTGCACACCTCGCCGTGCGCCGTTTGTGCTTTGTAAAATCGTCCAAAAGGCGCTATTGCCGAAATTATCGATAGATGTTAAATCAGTTTTTCCATCGCCATCAAAGTCTGCTGGCGGAGCTGATATGCCAATTCTCCATGCCCGGTCAGTTCTCGTATTGGTTGAACTTTGCAAAATCTTGAAATAAGGCTGCGCGCCGACAAAATCGTCTAGAATTTGAACTGTTAAATCGGTTTTCCCATCTCCGTCATAATCGCCAGGCACTGGCGTAACGCCGCCATAACCTTGATCTATCCCCCAGCTTCTCGCAAAAAGCGTGGTGTCTGAGCTTCGGCGAATATACCAATTGTAATTGTCAGCAATGCCGCGATAAACCGCCACATCGGTTTTCCCATCACCGTCATAGTCACCCGGCACAAGTTCATCAGTTTTTTGTCCCCATTGAATAGAGGAAAATCCGCCTGAGCTTTTCATAATGTGCCAGAAACCGTTCGACGGACGGAACACCGAAATATCAGCTTTCCCGTCACCGTCAAAATCAAACATAGTCGGGCGCGAGTCGCTCGCATTACTTCGTTCAAACGCACCAATGTCGACGATTGCCGAACCGTCGCCGTTGCCATCACGTATGCGCGCAAAGCCTGTGCCGACTATTTCTAACGTGCCGGAGTTGCTCATCGTAATTTCTCCGCCGTTATCAGTTGTTAATGTAATAGTTGAATTGGCAGGCAAATTAAAGAACACCCGGTCGTTGCTGCCGAGACTATTAGCTTGTTCAACCGCCGCCCGCAATGAACATTGCTCGCCGGGTAGTATCAACTCGGTATCGCAGACGCGATCTTCAAGATTTGCATCGCGCTGGTCGGTGGTTAAATTGACCGTAAAATCAGCGGCGAATGTTTGAACTGAAAAAGTGAACAGAAGAGTTGAAAGGACAACGGAAAATAATAATTTTTGACCCAAATAAAATTTTTGCCTTTGAGTATCCATAATTTAAATCTCCTATAAAATTTTTATCCATAATCAATTGGCAACGATTCAATTCCAAGTCCTAAAAAGGAGTAGAATGAAATCGTTGCCAAAACACTTTTCTATTACTGAGGATTTCTAAATCCGATTGGAATATAGGAAGAATAACCTTCTAAATCATTGGTAATAAGTTGTCCTGTTGAACTATATAATATCTGAGTATTCAAGATGCCAGAAATTTTAACTGCCTGGTCAGCCTTTCCATCACCATCATAATCTCCAACGACCGGAGTATCATTTGATGAGCCGAGAGCTATTGACTATTTTGAGTATGCGCCACTCTTTTAGTTAATACAAAGAGGAAGACTGGTCGAACGATTAAATAATTATTACAAATCCAATAAAAAGAAGGTAAGTAGATAAACTTTATCTACTTACCTTCTTTTTATTTTGAATGAAAAAATTATCGGGAAGGAATTTTTATTTCGCGTCCTGATGAAAGAGACGAAGTTGGAAACAAGCCGTTATATTTAGCCAGTTCAACTGCCGAAACGCCTTCACGAGCAGCAATTTTTGCCACCGTGTCGCCGGATTTGGCTTTGACAACACGAACGCCCGATGTGGTTGGCATAATCATTTGCGTGGTCGGTCGCGCATAATTTGTTTTCTTCACGTTATTGCTGTTCGGTACGACGATTTTACCTTTCGGAGTTTTCGCGCCAACGTTTGCCGATTGTAGTTGCTCGACGCTGACACCTGTGCGATTAGCGATATTCTGCCAGCTTTCCCCAACTGCCGTTCTTGTAATGCTCGCCATATTTCGGTTTGACGCGGGAAGTTTCTTAAATACCGCAACAACATCATTTGATTTTCCGGCTGGAACGTTAATAATATACGGTTCCGGCGGTGAAACATTTGAGCGAAGTTCAGGATTTAAGTAGCGCAAATATTCAACGCTGGTATCGGAAGCCTGTGCCAGAAGGCTCAAATTAGTTGAGGGCGGAACGCGAATCCGATCATACATCAGCGGCGGCGCCGGACGAACATGTCCGAAACCGTATTGATTTGGATTGTTGGCAATCAAAACTACTGCCAGAATGTTTGGCACGTAATCGCGCGTTTCCTTTGGCAGATACGGATAAGCAATCCAGAAGTTAGCAACACCGGCTTTACGAATCGCGCGGTCAACATTACCTTCCCCCGAATTGTAACCCGCCAGCGCCAATTCCCAGTTTCCGCCGTAACGGTTGGCAAGAAATTTCAAATACTGCGCGGAAGCGCGGGTAGATTTCTCAAAACTATTTCTTTCGTCAAGGTGCGACGTGCGACGAAGTCCATAACGTGCGCCGGTGCCGGGAATAAATTGCCAGAGTCCCGAAGCCGAAGCCCACGAAAGAGCCGAAGGCTTCCAGGCGCTTTCAACCTGCCCGAGCCAAGCGACATTTTCAGGTACGCCTTCTTCGCGAAAAATTCGCCGTGCCATTCGCATAAACATTCCCGAACGATAAAGTCCGGTTTCCATTGTTCCGCGTCCGCGTCCCTGATAATAATTGACAAATCCTTGAATTTTAGGATGAACCTGAAAGCTGAATCCGAGCGATTTATTTGAAACGGCGTATTGAATATACTGATACTGCTGCTGCGCGACTGGATTGGCTTCAACTTGCTGTTCCTCAGGCGTTAATTCCAGTTTCGCCAAGTCATCGAGCGGCGAGACTTCAAATTTCTGCTCTGAAAAGCCCTGCAGAATTTCAGAATCGCTACTGTTATTGGTCTTCGGCGCCATCAAAGCAGTTGTGCCGGTCGGCGCGGCTGGAGCGGTTTGAACAAGTTTAGCGATTTTGTCTGCTAAATCATTTTCGACGTTCCAGTTACAAGTTGCCGAAAGGCTTCTGATTTGCGGTAGCTGTTTGGCGGGAAACTCCATGCGGTAGATTGTTTCCGTCAGTTGGCTATAACAGTCGCGCA
This sequence comes from Acidobacteriota bacterium, assembly GCA_013813755.1. Taxonomy (GTDB): domain Bacteria; phylum Acidobacteriota; class Blastocatellia; order Pyrinomonadales; family Pyrinomonadaceae. The sequence continues at coordinate 10,745 of JACCRD010000203.1, forward strand.
ATTTTTGATTGCTTTGCACGTTAACGCCCGACATCAGAAAAACTTCGACCGATTTGTCGAAATCTTCGCGCGCCGCCGAACGGCGATTTTCCTGGAGGTTAGATAATCCCTGCTTAAAATGTTTACCGGCATTATCGGTAATTAAGAGAACGCGCGCTTCGGCTTGTTCGGCTAAATCGGTCTTTGAATTAGTGCGCCCGCCCGCGCTTGAGCCGGTAACTTGTCCAAAAACGACTGAATTAGATAAAAATATTAAAAATGCTGCTGTATTAAAAACCTTAAAAAGGCGTGAATTAATCAATTTCGTCTATACTCCTTTATATAAATTTATTTCAGGGTTAGGGCGAATGTCTCAGCGACCTAAAATTTTGTTTCGGTAAATTATTTAACGCCGAAAGCATCGAAAAAGTTGCTTTTTATCGCTTGAAATGGATAGATAGTAAATTAGACCAGTCAAAATTAACACACCAACCCGGCAATGTCAAAAATTTCCAAATTGCAGTAAATTACTTAATAATATTAAGGTTACGAAATTTGTTTAGCCACACGCGGCTTTGATTTCTCGATCGGCGAAACTTTATTACGCAACGCGAGACGAAAAACTTCGCGCACGTTTTCGACAAATATAAATGTCAAATCCTCGATCACTTCTTTTGGTAAATCCTCCAAATCGCGTTTATTCGGATCAGGCAAAATGACGGTTTTGATCTTCGCGCGTCTGGCTGCCAGAACCTTTTCTTTGACTCCGCCAACCGGCAGGACGTTGCCTCTTAACGTGATTTCGCCGGTCATTGCGATGTCTTTTCTTACCGGACGCTGCGATAAAACAGAGACAATCGCTGTCGCCAGGGTGATTCCGGCGGAAGGTCCGTCTTTCGGAATCGCGCCTTCCGGCAGATGCACGTGAATGTCATATTTTTCAAAATCGTTTTCGTCAATGCCCAGTTCGCCCGCTCTGGCTTTAGCAAATGAAAAAGCCGCCTGCGCTGATTCCTGCATTACTTCGCCGAGCTGACCGGTCAAAATCAATTTGCCTTTCCCTTTTGTCTTAATCGCTTCAATAAATAAAATATCGCCGCCGACGGCTGTCCACGCCAAACCGGTGACAATGCCGATTTCATCCTTTTTCAGAGCGGCTTCAGGAAAGATTTTCGGCGAACGCAAATAATTTTTGATGTTTTGCGCGATAACTTTAACCGGCTCAAATTCGGCTTCGAGTTCAGCTTTTTTCCGCGCGATTTTGCGGCAGACTTTTCCGATTTCTCTTTCCAGTTGCCGCAGACCGGCTTCCTGTGTATATTCGCTGATAATTTTCGCCAGCGCGCCGCGCTCAAATTTCGCGTCTGTTTTTTCCAGACCGTTTTCCTCAATTTGTTTTGGAAGAAGATGCCGTTTGGCGATTTCAAGTTTTTCTTCTTCCGTGTAACCCGAAAGATGAATAATCTCCATCCGGTCGCGCAGCGCCGGTTGAATCGTATCCAGCACATTCGCCGTCGTCATAAACATCGCGTTCGACAAATCGAAAGTAACACCCAGATAATTATCCCGAAATGAACTGTTTTGTTCCGGGTCGAGAACTTCGAGCAGAGCAGAACTTGGATCGCCGCGAAAATCCGCGCCGACTTTATCGATTTCATCGAGCATTAAAAGCGGATTATTGGTTTCGGCTTGCTGAATCGCCTGAAGGATTCTGCCAGGCATCGCGCCGATATAAGTTCGCCGGTGACCGCGAATTTCCGCTTCGTCGTGCAGACCGCCCAAAGAAAGGCGCACAAACTTGCGGTTCAGCGCCCGCGCGATTGAACGTCCAAGAGAAGTTTTGCCGACTCCCGGCGGACCAACCAGGCAAAGTATCGACCCCTTCGGTTTTTCCCGCAATTTGCGAACGGCGAGCGCTTCGACAATGCGCTCTTTGACGCGCTCGAGTCCGTAATGGTCTTCGTCTAAAATTTTTTCCGCTTTTTTGATGTTGAGATTATCTTTCGAAGCTTTCGACCAGGGAAGCTCGGTCATTACATCGAGCCAATTGCGCAAAGTCGCGGTTTCAGCGGTGTCCGGGTGCATTCGCTCAAGTTTTTTGAGCTGTCGAAGAGCTTCTTCTTCCGCCTGCGCGGGCATTTTTACCTTCAAAATTTTGTCACGATACATCTCGACTTCTTCAAAAAGCTCGTTTCCTTCACCGAGTTCCGACTGAATCGCCTTCAGTTGCTGGCGCAAAAAGTATTCGCGCTGCGAGCGGTCAATGTCTGCGCGGGCTTGTGTGTTAATTTCCTGCTGAACCGTCAGCACGTCGATTTCCTTACTCAAAAGGTCGTTGACGCGCCGCAGTCGCAGAACCGGGTCAAAAATATTGAGAACGCTTTGCGCGTCTTCAACCTTTAAATCGAGATTTGAAGCCGAAAGGTCAGCTAATCTGCCTGCGTCATCGAGATTTGAGATAATAGCAAGGACTTCCGGCGAGATGTTCTTCCCCAAAGTCGCCGCGCGCTCCATCGAAGCGCGAACATTGCGCGTCAGGGCTTCAACTTCCAGAGAATTGTTTGGCGTCAGAGGTTCCGGAATCGGCAGAAGGCTGGCGCGAACAAAATCATTCCCCTGCTTAACATCTTCAATCTGAGCGCGTGAAAGTCCTTGAATAAGAATGCGAATTCGTCCGTCGGGCAATTTAAGCATCCGCATAATCACCGCAACGGTTCCAACTTGATAAAGGTCTTCCTGCGTCGGGTCTTCCCTGTCAACATCCTTTTGCGAGACGAGCATAATCATCCGGTTTTGACTGAGCGCTTCGTCAACCGCGCGGATCGATTTATCACGCGATACAAAAAGCGGAACAATCATAAACGGATAAATAACAATGTCGCGCAAAGGAAGAATCGGCAGTTCCGTAGGAATTTGCATCTGCGTGTCGCCCAGTTCGACATCACCCAACTTTTCAGTGAAATCTTGAATTTCGTTCATAGTAGTTAATGTTAGGCAAAAATAAGGAAAAGGGCAAAGGCGCATAAAAAATGAGACAGACCGAAAATAGTCTGTCTCATTTCACAAAGAAAAATTACTCGAAATTTTTATCTATATGTTCTTGAACCAACCGTTGGTAATGTGTAGAGTCCGGCTAAAACGTTTAATTCGCTGCGAAGCCTTATCCAATTGTTTTCGGCTTGGCGGCTGAAGTTTCGTCTCAACATTATACGATTGATAAGGGTCGCCGCGTTCAAAATTTTTCGGGCTTCCGGTTTGTTTTCTCCGCGAGTGTCGTTGTGGTCGAATTCACGCCGCAACTCGTCGGTCGCGTTTTCCAAATCTCTGGCGCGGGCGGCGATATTATCTTCAGTTCTGCCGCCGTCCAGACGGCTTCGGTCGAGAGATTTGTTTAATTGATTGGAAAAAGCGTCGGTTCTTTCTTCAATTGTCTCAAGTAACTGCTCCATCTGCTGCTGTGAAATATTAATTCTGCGCGCACGTCTCGTTTGCGCGTTTCCGGTGTCGGTAACCAGCAGAATAATAAACATTGCCATAAAAACGGCGCATATTTTTAGTAGATTGTTTTTCATTTTTAATTCACTCTCCTCAAGTAAAATATCTGTAAATCAGTTTTGCGGCGTGTCAACGCCTGAATTTCAGATGCAGAAAATTTATAAAAAGTTGAAATTATTTTACTCGATAAATTTTCAGAGTAATTTGGCGGGCGCGACATTCTCTGTTTCAGCAAAACCACTTTTCGGTCATATCGCACCACATCGCAAGCCCGCGCCATTCGCCAAAATGCTCGTAAAAACTTTCGATTTCAGAGTCGGCGCAAACTTTATCGCCCGCGTGTTTTTTATAAAACTGCGCCCGCAGCCACGAATCGAGCGCCAGTCCGTCGTAACGCCCGACGAGTTTTAGAAGATTCTCCGCCGCGTAATCGCCGACACCTTTGATTTGTTTTATTTCTTTTTTTAGTTCTTTGGTCGAAAGTTCTGTCTGAAGCCAGCTTTCCGGATTTATTTCACCGCTCGCGACCTTTTCCGCCAGCTCCGCAAAATACGGAGCGCGATACCCGGCGCGGATTTCGTCGCGGTAAAATTCCGCCGTCACACTCGCCATTTTTTCAGCTGTCGGAAACGCGCGTCTGCCACCGGTAATTTCTGTACCGAGTTTTTCGACCAGTTTAGCAGTCATTTTTTTCGTTGCCGCCCAGGAACAATTTGTCGTGCAGAGAGTTTTCACCAAATCCTCAAACACTGTCGACGAACGAAGAAGTCTACCCGCGTTATTTTCGGCAATCCAGAGAAATTCTTTTTCGAGTTTCGCCAATTTATAAAATTCGCTTAAATCATCGTCAAGCCGCAAAATATGCCGCGCGTCGCGCAAAATCTTTTTCTTAAATTGTTCATTCAATTTTTTAACCGACACTTCGATTTTTAACTTATCTTCTGCCTCCCAAACAGTTGCCGTCGCTCGTTCAGTATTTTTTTCATCGCTGAAAACGTAGCTCAAACGCCAACTCTCTTTGTCTAATTCAAACGGCGGAAGATCATACCAACCGTGACTGAAAACGGTATGTTTGAAGCTGAAGTTTAAGGGCTTTTCGAGAAAATATGTTTGAGTCATATCTTATGATTTAACCGCAAAGATTATTTGATAAAAATATTCTTGAAAATTTTTGACATTTTTAGACTAAATCATCAATTGCCTCGTCTAAATTCACACGACGACTTTATTATTACTTGAAAAAATCAAAAACCAATTTGAAAATCTTGTGTTTTCTCGTCAAATATTTTATATTTCAATCTATAGAATACTATTTAACGATACTTTCCCACCCATCGTTATATTTGGCATCAATCACAAGAACATATTTTACCCGTGGAAATATTTGGAGGAGACGGAATGATAAAAAGAACATCACGCTTCTGGCGGCAGATTCTAAGTGCAGGTATGGTAGTTTTTTTACTGGCTTTCCCAACGCTCGCCCAGGAAGATTCGGATCCTGATTCGCCAACCCCGATCTTGATCAGTGAAAAAGATTCAACCCGCGCGCTCGCGACTAAAATAGACCGGTCTTTGAATGACAACTTAGCAAAAAATCGCAGCAAAGCTTTTTATGCGGATACGACAATTTTACTTTATGTAACAAATTTAGATTTGACGAATGAGGAAGGAGCGAACAGTCTGCGCGTTTATGTTGAGGACGCTAAAGGCAGGAAGTATCGTTTTCCTGTTTTAAGTGTCGAGCCGATTCAAGGTCGTGAGTGGATTTATGCCCTGACCGTCCGCCTCAAAGACGAATCGGGTTTTTGGGATAAGCCGTTGTTAGACGGAGACGTTTTGGTTGGTGTTTCGTGGCGCGGTTTGACGAGTAATCGGGTACGTTTGGGAATCGGTAAAAAAGGCGGCGAAATTAAAGATGATGCGGGCGCGATTCCAACTCCCGCGCCAATCGAACAAGCCGAGGAAGCTCAACAAGCTAAAAATACTAGTCGTTTGCATTCCGGCGACCGCAAGCGTTTTATGGAGCAGGCGACATTTGGTCCGACCCCCGAGCTTGATGCGAGACTTCGCCGCATACCACTGACAACGTGGCTGGTCGAACAATTTGAAGAACCATATCCGACAAATCCTTATCCGAACTTTATCTTAAAGCCGAACGACGCTCAGTTAGGCTGTCCGCGAGATAGCCCAGAATATGCAGTTTGCATACGCGATTATTATTCAATGTATCCGGAGCAAAATTGGTTTTTCAAAGAAGCGCTTTACGGCAACGCGCAGCTTAAACATCGCGTCGCCTGGTCACTCGGGCAGATGTGGGTTATTTCCGGCGTCGATACCCAGCAATCGAGTCATATGATTACTTATCATCAGGTTTTATCAAAAAACTCTTTTGGCAATTACAGAAATTTAATGACCGAGATGACGCTCAACCCGGGAATGGGAAATTATCTGGATATGGTGCGCAGCACGAAAAATAATCCTAATGAAAATTTCGCCCGCGAGATTTTGCAGCTTTTCTCAATCGGTTTGTTTATGCTCAATCAAGACGGCACTCTGCAGCTTGACGGAAGCGGCAATCCGATTCCTTCTTACGACCAGGATACCGTCAATAATTTCACCAAAGTTTTTACGGGCTGGACGCTTTGCGAAAATACGGCGCTTTGCCCGAATAGAACTACCGGCGCGCCCAACTACAAAGACCCGATGCTTTTGGTTCAAAATAATCACGATGTTACGGCAAAAACTTTGCTCAATTACCCGGGCGCGGTCAACACAAATATTGCGGCAAATCAAAACGGCACAACCGAACTTCATCAGGCGCTGGACAATATTTTCTATCATCCGAATGTCGCGCCGTTTGTCAGTCGTTTTCTGATTCA
>JACCRD010000226.1 GCA_013813755.1 Acidobacteriota bacterium
ATACTGATATGCGAAATCATTATCGAACCGATACCGCCGTCAATCACGGCTTTGAACGGCGCAAACTCGACTTGTTCGAGCCGCGTGCGCGGCAAATCAATTACCGGCAAACCGCGATGCGAATCAACCGCCGTGTCGCCGTGTCCGGGAAAATGCTTCGCCGTCGCCAGAACATTTCCCGATTGCAAACCCTGTGTAAAAGCAGCGGCAAAACGCCCCACGTCTTCGGGATTTTCGCCGTAGCTGCGAACATTTATCACCGGATTATCGGCATTATTGTTGACATCGACGACCGGCGCGAAAACTTGCTGCACGCCCAAAGCCTTGGCTTCCCGCGCCGTGATTTCGCCTTGCCGACGCGCGAAATCGGGATTTCCCGTCGCCGCGACCGCCATATTCCAAGGGAAATTTACCGTGTCTTCAAAACGCATTCCGACACCGGTTTCAAAATCGGCGGAAATAAGCAGCGGAATTTTCGCTTCCGCCTGCATCCGGTTGACCAGATGCACGGTTTCATAAACGCCGCCGACAAAAACTATAATGCCGCCGACTTTGTTTTCGACAATCTGGCGTTTGAGTTCGAGAAATTCGGGGCTGGTTTGATTCAGATAACGCGCATTGATGCCAACGTGAACGAGCTGCCCGATTTTTTCGTCCAGAGTCATCTTTTTCAACTGCTTGTCAGCCCATTTGTCAGCTTTCGCCGGCGGACGGAATTTCACATTATTTGTTTGCGCGAAAAGCGAAGTCGAAAATCCGAAGATAACAATTAAAGCGACGAATTTGTTCGTTAAACTGAGAATCGTTCTAAACATAATTTGAAAATTTGAACCGACAATAAAGTTAAAATTTCTCGGTATTTGTTTGTCTTTGATTATTAAATATGAAACTTGCCAGCAAAGCAACGATAAAAGTAGTTAAACTTCCGATTAAAACATACCATGTCCACGCAATCGGCGTTGCGAATTTGATGTATAAAATCAGCAAAATGCTCGCCGCCATTCCGACGAGCGCGGCATTTTCCCGGACTTTCGGCAAAAACGCGCCGACTAGAAACACGCCCAGAACCGGACCGTTGAAAAGCGATGCAATCGAGAGCGCCTGGTCGAGCGCGGAACGATTTTGGTTCATCACCACCAGCGCAACCGTGATTTGAACGATGCCAAAAACCAGCGTCAGCCAATGCGACACGCGCAAAAAATGTTTATCTTCGGCTGCCGGTTTGAAAGGCTTGTATAAATCGTTGACAAAAGTCGCCGCGATTGAGTTGAGCGAAGAAGAAAGCGCCGCCGCGAAAATCGCCGCTACTACCAAACCCGAAAGTCCCGAAGGCATATGTTTGGTTATAAAATCCGGGAAAACTTTATCGCCGCCCGCAAACGGAAAAGTCGCCGGAACGCTCGAATTCAAAACGCCCGCGTTTGTATATTCAGCCGCGTTAAAAGGCGCGTAGAATGCAAACAGTAAAACGCCGATAAATAAAAATCCGATGAATTGCCCCAAAACAACCGCGCCGCTCGACAGCAAAGCCAGAGACGCGCGGCTCGGTTTATCGGTGCACAAATAACGCTGGACGAGATATTGGTCTGTGCCGTGCGTTGACATTGTCAAAAAACAGCCGCCGATTAAGCCCGCCCAGAATGTATATGTCTTTGTAAAATCAAGGTTGAAATCAAACAAATCAAATTTATCGAACTGTTGCCCGATTTGTAAAACGCTCGGCATTCCGCCTTCGACTTGATTCAAAATTACGACTGCCGCCGCGATTGCACCACCGATATAAATTCCTAATTGGATAACTTCGACCCAAATTACCGCTTCAATTCCGCCGTAATAAGTAAAAATTATCATTATCGCGCCGAGCAAAATTATCGACGCGACGATGACAAAATTCACGTCAGCGTTCGGCTGAAAAGCGACATAAACCGCCGACAAAACAATAGCCGTCAGAAGCAGACGAATTCCGTCGGCAATATTTCGCATGACGACGAAAAGCGCGGACGCGAGCATTTTTACTTTCAAGCCGAATCTTTCGCCTAAAAGTTGGTAAACCGTCAGCAGTTCGCCGCGAAAATACATCGGGATAAAAAGCAGCGAAATCACTACACGCCCCAGCATATAACCGAAAACAAGCTGCAAAAATTGGAAATTTCCGCCTTTGGCAAACGCGATGCCGGGAACGGAAATAAACGTAATCGTCGAAGTTTCCGTCGCCACAATCGAAGC
>JACCRD010000239.1 GCA_013813755.1 Acidobacteriota bacterium
GCATAAAATGCTGATGCACCATCCCGATTCCGAGCCTAATCGCATCGCGCGGCGAGTTTATAGTGACAATTTTTCCTTCAACCAAAATCTCGCCCGAATCAGCCGTGTAAAAGCCATATGCCACGCGCATCACGGTTGATTTGCCCGCGCCGTTCTCGCCGACAATCGCGTGAATCGTTCCCGGCTCAATTTTAATTGAAACGTCTTTGTTGGCAACGACATTTCCAAAAGTTTTGGTTATGTTTTTTAATTCGAGCATTATTTAGAAAATTTAGTAAATGTGTCGTATGAGACAATTAGCAAACCGATTAGCATAGCACTCACCATTAGTGCGGTCAGCAGTCTTCCAGACCCGTATTTTTCCGGTGAACGGTTTTTCAAGCCAATAAGCAGAAAGCCCGCACCCAACAGAGAATTTCCTAAGAAAGACAACTCAAATTTGTCGAGCAATGAAAAAACCAACAAAGCAATCAAGCTGAAAACCATCATAAAACTTCCGAGATAAACTAAAAATTTGTTGGCGACCGGATGTTTATCGGCTGATACGTCAGTTATATTATTCGACATAATTTTTTTTCCAAGTTATTATACTATTTCAACCAAGAACATCTCGCACACGAAGATTTCCTAACGGTTTTCTGTCCAACATTCCGGTTTTAAATAAATCTCCAAACGCCGCCCAAACCCAGAAAAACTAGATCGGCGGTGATGATGAACAGTAAACCTAAAATAAACTGAAGATTGAATTGAAAGTTAAATGGCTTAACATTTTTTCCTTCGTTTCATTTAACCATCGCGTCAGTTACTTTTATCTCACCCGCAACGATTTTTCCTTTCGCTTCTTCAACTTTCTGCAAAATCTCGGCTGAAATCAAACTTTTATTATTGTCGTCCATCGCGTATGCCACGCCGTCTTTATCGAGTCCAAAAGTGTGAAAGCCGCCTTTGAATTCGTTTCCGAGAACTTCTTTCACGACATCGTAAACTGCGTTATCGACGCGCTTGACCATCGAAGTTAAAACAAAACCGGGTTTTTGTCCGTTTTGATTTGAATCTACCCCGATGACGAATTTGTTTGCTTCATTTTCTGAATTTTTACCGAATTGCTCAACTGCGTCGAACGCGCCTAAGCCGGAGTTTCCCGCCGCTGTAAAAATCACGTCCGCGCGGTTATTGATTTGGTTTAGCGCAAGTTCCTTGCCTTTACCCGGATTGTTCCACGCCGAATCGGTTACGCCGACGTAATTAGCAATAATCGTCGCATTTGGGTTAACAGATTTCGCGCCTTCTTCATAACCTGTTTTGAAGCGGTGAATCAGGGGAATGTCCATCCCGCCGATAAAGCCCAAAACGCCGGTCTTTGATTTTTGTGCGGCAATCATTCCAACCAGATAAGAACCTTCGTGTTCGCGGAAGACAAGCGACGCGACATTTGAAAGCGGTTTGCCGTCTTTGTCCAAAATAACGCCGTCAACAATCGCAAACTTGATGTTTGGGTAATCGGTCGCCACCTTTTGCATAATCGGTCCCTGCGCGAAACCGACGCCGATTATTAAGTCAAAATTCTTTTCGGCAAACGCCCGCATCGCCGGTTCAATCGAAGTCGGATTGCCCGGTTCGACGTCATAAAGGCTGATGTCGAGTTCTTTTTCAGCGCGCCGAACGCCTTCCCACGCCGCCGCGTTAAAAGAGCGGTCATTTTTGCCGCCAATGTCAAAAACGATTCCAACCTTTATTTTGCCTGCTTTTCTGGTCGCGCTCGAATTTTCGGCACAGGAAGAAGCGGCACAAATAAAAATACTGAAAACAATTAAATTTAATAAAATCTTAATTTTCATAAACAATTTGCGTCTAGATTATTTCTTTTATCAGTTGAAATTTTTCGTTCGGCTTCTCGTCGCTAATTTTATAAGCATCGACCACTTTTTGGCGGATTAAGTTTGCCTGAGATTTTTTTCGGCAAAAAACAATTCCCAATGCCTCGTCCACTTTAATTTTATCACCGAGTTTTTTCACGCACTCAAAACCAACCGCGAAATCAATTTTATCATCAACTTTTATTCTGCCGCCGCCGATTTCGGAAACGGCTTCGCCAACCGCAGTTGTGTCAATTTTCGTAATAAATCCGGCTGTTTCCGCTTTTATTTGAATTTTTATTAAGTTCTTGTCCAGCAAACTTTCAGGTTCATCACAAACGCCCGGATTGCCGCATTGAAATTCGATATTGTTTCGAAATTTTTCCAATGCTGCACCGCTTTCCAAGGAACTTTGAACTTCCAACTTTGCACTTTGCACCGTTTTTTCAATTCCGCACAAGACGAGCATCCGTGCCGCGAGTTCGATTGAAAGCTCAAGGGTCGGTAACATTTGCGGGTCAATTTCACCGCGCAAAATTTTGATACATTCAAAAACTTCCAGCGCATTACCGACGAATTTTCCTAGCGGCTGATTCATATCGGAAATTACAGCTTCGGTTTTAACGCCAAAAGCATTTCCCGTTTTGACAAGCGCCGCAGCTAACTTTTTCGCATCACTGCTCTTTGGCATAAATGCGCCGCTGCCGGTTTTCACATCCAGAATGAGCGCGTCAATTCCTTCTGCCAATTTTTTGGACATAATCGAAGAGACAATTAAAGGAATGGATTCGACCGTCGCCGTCACGTCACGCAGCGCGTAAAGTTTTCTGTCAGCTGGGACAAGCTTTTTTGTTTGTCCAGCCATCGCAAACCCGCATTTTTTAACAATTTGTTTGAATCGTTCGATTGAAAGATTTACATCATAGCCGTCGATTGATTCGAGTTTATCGAGCGTTCCGCCAGTGTGTCCGAGTCCGCGCCCGGAAATCATCGGAACGAACACGCCGCACGCCGCGACCATCGGTGCAATAACCAGAGATGTTTTATCGCCCACGCCGCCCGTCGAGTGTTTGTCGGCTTTTGGCGCGTCGATGTCTGAGAAATCAATTGTATCCCCGGATTCGAGCATCGCCTTTGTCAAATTATTTTGCTCTTCAAGCGAAAAGCCTTTGAGAAATATTGCCATCAAAAGCGCGGACGTTTGATAATCTGCCCAAATTTCATCTGTCACGCCCCTGACAAAAGCGTTTATCTCCTGCCGGGATAACTCTTGCCCGTCGCGTTTTTTGGCTATAATTTCTTGTGGACGCATTTATAAAATAATAATCTGATAACTGCGAAAAAGTATTTGTTTTTTAATAAATTTCAGGCATAATAAATTTATATGAAGATGAAATATATCGCTGCCATCGCCGCATTTACCGCAACATTTTTTCTTTCCGTTTTGCTGATCGGTTTGCCCAAAACAAATTTTCTCTCCCGGCATCAATGCAATATAAAAGTGCGACACACCGTAACTTCTCTTCTCGAACAGGATATTGCCTTCGGAGATAAGCGAGACGCGCAAACGAATTCGTTGTATCTTTCGATTGGTTCTGCCGAGTTAACTTATACTTCAAATGAATATGCCGAGATTGTAACAGAGTACGTCCGCAAATCGGAAAGTATGAATGATTCAACGCTCCCGCCGGATTTTCGGCTCGCCTGGCGCAATCATATGAAGGCTTGGCGCGAACATATGGATTTTCTCGATGTTGCAAAAGAATCATTCTTTACAAGAAATAGCGAAGGCGAATTCTTTAAAGTATTTGAACATCAAGATCAGGAAATAACCAATACCTGGCGCAAAGTAGAATTTTTCGGCAGAAAATATGGCGCTAACAATCTGCGGTATTAATTAATTTTAGTTGAAGAAAAATATTTAATTTTCCGGTTTTTCTCCAGCAAAATAACGGCTTCAGCTTGGATCGCGCGGCTAGTTCCGACGGCATCAACGCCTTCGCCGGTTTTAGCTTTCACGCTTACCGTATCAATTCCAATTTCCAGACTGCGTGCTAGATTTTCGCGGATAGCGTCAATAAATGGGCGCAATTTTGGCTTTTCCAAACTAACGATTGAATCGACGTTGACGATTGCGAAGCCTTTTTCCTTCGTCAAACGCATTGCTTCCGCCAAAAACACACGACTGTCCGCATTTTTCCAGCGCGCGTCTTTGTCTGAAAAATGCGAACCGATGTCGCCCAGAGCAAGCGCGCCCAAAATTGCGTCCGTCACCGCGTGAAAAAGAGCGTCAGCATCGGAATGTCCGACCGCGCCGAGGTCAGAATCAATTTCAACTCCGCCCAGAATCAATTTTTTGCCCGCTTCAAGGCGATGAATGTCATTGCCGAATCCGATGCGATACATAATTTTCAAATCAGTAATCAGTTTTCTTTTTCACGAAGGAAAAACTCCGCAATCATTTGATCTTCGGGATATGTAATTTTAATATTTTTCGCGCTTCCTTCAACGACTGCAATCTCAAAACCCAGTTTTTCCACTAAAAAACATTCGTCCGTCGCGTTCTCGTCCCCGATATTTTCCGCAAAAGCGCGTTTTAAAATTTCATAACGAAATGCCTGCGGAGTAAGTGCGCGTTTGAGACGGCGACGGTTAATTGTGTTTGTAATCTTGCCGTCCACAACTTCTTTGATTGTATCAGTTACGTCTGCTACCAGACACGCCGCGCCTATTTCTTCGGCTTTTGCGACAACTTCTGTAATTTCAGCGACGGAAACCATCGGGCGAGCGCCGTCGTGAACAGCGACTATTTTAATATCTGGCTGATCGATGGCTCTAAGTCCATTCAATACTGATTGTGAGCGAATGTCTCCGCCCGCCACTATTTTTTTAAGTTTTTTTAAATTGTATTTTTCGAGTACCGCTGAAAGATTTGCTATTTCATCGGATGCTAATACAAGGATAACTTCATCAATCGCAGAGCAGATTTCAAAGCGTAAAAGTGTATGAACGATAACGGGTTTTCCGAGAATTTCAAGAAACTGTTTGGGCGTTTGCGCGCCGAATCTTCGGCTGTTTCCGGCGGCGACGATGACAGCTATATTCATATCTGGAACGATTCATTTTTATTCTTCAACAATTGTTGGCTCGCGCAATTGCTGCGTCGCTTTTCGAAAAGTTGTGGCGCGTGATTCGTGAATATTTGTTGAGTTTTCGTAATTGTCTTCTTTCTCTTCCCACAAGCGTCCAAAAATCATTTTTCCGGCAGTCGTCTGCAGAACGCTGGTTACTGCGACATCAGCCGACTTACCGATAAGGCGCCGCGCGTTATCGACAACAACCATTGTGCCATCATCTAAATAAGCGACTCCCTGGTTATATTCTTTACCTTCCTTCAAGATAAAAACGCGCATCGCCTCTCCGGGCAGGACGACCGGTTTTAAAGCGTTAGCGAGTTCGTTTATATTAAGAACATTGACGCCGCGCAGTTGCGATACTTTATTCAGATTAAAATCGTTAGTGACAATGACGGCTTCGAGTTCCTTGCCGAGTTCGATCAATTTCAAGTCGACTTCTTTGACCGCCGGAAAATCGGTTTCGATAATTTGAATATCGAGATTGCTGTTGTTGCGCAGACGCTGCAGCATATCAAGCCCGCGCCGTCCGCGTTGACGTTTCGACGAATCGGGTGAGTCAGCGACTTGCTGAAGCTCGGTTAAAATAAACTGCGGAATGATCAGAGTTCCGCCGAGGAAGCCGGTTTCTGCCACGTCTGCGATCCGCCCATCAATGATGACGCTCGTGTCGAGAACTTTATAATCGCGCTTGGAGAGATTTTTATCGCTGAAAATTCCACCGAGCATTGAAAGATCGATAAATTCCCCTTTTGCCCCACCCACCATCAATCCGATATACGCCATAAAAAAAGCCAGCGCGACCGTCAGAAAAGTTTTCATTTCGGCGTTAACGGCAGTCGTTTCCTGCGAGCTAATCAACATTCCGATCAGATATGCGCCAACAATTCCGAGTGTCGAACCGATTGCCGCGCCGATTAAAGTTTTAAGCGAAGCGCGGCGGGCGCGCATTTCAAAACCAATCACAAAAAGGGCAATAATAATTCCGAAAATTCCCGAGATAAATTGTCTTGCGCCTCTGCCGAGAGCCTCTGACAGATGCGTCGTCTGTGACAGTGGATTCAGCAGATAGCCCATTAAAGCTAAAAGTAAGATAAATATTATTCTAATTATGATGACGTCAAGCTTCATATCGGATAGATTCTAACACGAATTTAATTTTAAGAATACCTACAAACTGGCATCTGAGATTTAGGTTATTCGATTGTTAGAATGGAGCTTTCGAAGTAAAATATTTCTCTAAACACGCATTTTTCAACGAATGAAAATTTCTATTCTTTATGGCAAAACAACCGACAACGATTTATGTGTGTCAAAACTGCGGCAACCAAGCGCGGAAATGGCAAGGCAAGTGTGATGACTGCGGTGAATGGAACACTTTCGTGGAAGAAAAATTTCGCCCAACAG
>JACCRD010000221.1 GCA_013813755.1 Acidobacteriota bacterium
GAGTTCAAAATAAATTTTGCCTTTTTCAAGCACATCCGACGAAGGCACGTTAAAAACCGTTTGCTGAGCGAAAGCATCGAAAACAAAAATCGTTATCAAATACCCGGCAATAATTAATAATTTGTAATTGCCTGAAATGTATTGTCCAAATTTTACAGTTTTTATAAACATAACGACTTATATTAGATTTTCGCCGCTACTCCAACCTTTTTTATTTCTAAAGTTTGTTCTAAAACTTTCGGCTCAATCGCAATCAAAAATCCGCGCTTTCCGCCGTTGATGAAAATTCGCGGCAAATCGAAAATCGTCGCTTCCGCATAAACCGGCATTTTAGTTTTTAAGCCGAACGGCGACGTTCCGCCGACCAGATAACCTGTCAAATTGTTTGCCTTATCGGGAGACACGGGCGTGATTGTTTTGACTTGTAAAAATCTCGCCAGCTCTTTTGTCGAAACCTTGCAGTCACCGTGCATTAAAACAATCAACGGCTTTCCCTCGTTCGTTTCAAAAACCAGCGTTTTGACAACCGCGTGTTCATCAATTTTCAAAACCACCGCCGAATGTTTCGTTCCGCCCTTTTCAACATATTCAAAAACGTGCGGCTCAAACTCGATTTTCTTTTCACGAAGCGAGCGAATCGCGGGCGTTACCGGATAATTCATTTTTGTCGTCTTTGGCGGATTTTACCTTTTTTGAATTCATCAGCTTAACGCTCAAAAGCCACAAATCGTCAAGCGTTTTTAATCTTTCGGCGACGGCTTTCGGCGACATATCAACTTTCATTTTCCACCTCGCGCAATTTTTTAATATCGAGTAAATCCTGTTCGCGCCCGCTGATTGTTTTCAGCCGAATCAAACCCTCTCGCGAAACCGTCCAGGTTTTCCCGTCTTCCCATTCGATCAATTCGCGGTTTTTCCAAACTTCTTCGAGCGGTTCGGTAACGAGCAGAAAATCAAGCGTAAAAAGTCTTTTCGATTCTTTGTCAATTTTCGAGATGCGCCGAATTTCGATAGCTCCATTATGAAAATGCAGCGGCAAGCCCTCCACATCGTAACCGAGATTTTGCGCGATATTCCAAACTTCGTTAAGGTCTTCGGTCAAAATCAACAAATCAATGTCAACAGTGGCTCGCGGCAATCCGTGAATCGCCATCGCCCAGCCGCCGCAAATCGCATAATCAATCGTTTCCCGATTAAGCGTTTCCGTGAAATTTACAAATTCCGCTAACAGACTCGACATAGTTATTTTATTTCATCGTATCGAAAACAAATCGTTAAATGGTCGTTGACCAAACCGCAAGCCTGCATAAACGCATACATAATTGTCGAGCCGACAAAATTAAATTCGCGCCCTTTCAAATCTTTGCTAATCGCATCTGACACAAAATTTTTCGTAGGAACTTCCGCCGAAGTTTTCCAAGCGTTGATAATCGGCTTGCCGCCGACGAAACTCCAAATATACAAATCGAACGAGTCAAACTCGTCTTTAATTTTCAAATAACTTTTCGCGTTTGAAACAGCCGAAGCGATTTTCAGACGGTTGCGGATAATTCCTTTGTCAAGTAGAAGTTCATTCAATTTACTCTCGTCATAACGCGCAACTTTCTCCGCGTCAAAATCGTCAAAAGCCGCGCAATAATTTTCGCGTTTTCGCAAAATTGTATTCCAACTCAATCCTGCCTGCGCTCCTTCGAGAATCAAAAACTCAAACAACTTTTTATCGTCGTGCAGCGGAACGCCCCATTCCGTATCGTGATAATGAATCGCCAGATCATTTTTCGCCCAACCGCAACGTGATTTTTTATCTTGCATACCTTTCCAACGGTAAATATTTTTCAACTAATTGCGCCGGTTTAATGAAAGTAAAATCCGCGTGTGCTTCGACAACCGAATCGAGCTTTAAAATATCTTCGATAGAATTAACGGTCGCAATGCCGATTGATTTCATTCCCGCGCGGTGCGCCGCTTCAAAACCGTTGACCGCGTCTTCAAATACCAAACAATTTCGCGGTTCAACGCCTAATTTCGCCGCCGATTTCAAGAAGACTTCCGGGTTCGGTTTGCCATTGGAAACGTCGGCGGCGGTCGTAATTGCCTGAAAGTATTTTCGCAAATCCAAACCGTCGAGAATGAATTCCATATTCGCCACCGGCGCAGCGGTCGCCACTGCCATTTTTACGCCAAGCGTTTGCGCCGCTTCCAAAAAATCAATCGCTCCGTGAATCACTTTACGTTCGGGCAGAAAAAGTTCGCGGTAAAGAATTTCTTTTCGCCCGCCGAGTTTTAATAATTCTTCTTCGCCAACGTCCGCAAAGAAATTCGGGATAATTTCGCGGTTCGTTTTGCCCGCCGTTTTTACCAGAAAATCATTCGCGTCCGCTTCAATGCCGTTTTCCAGCAGCATCGCTTTCCACGCCGCGCCGTGAAAGCGCATATTATCAACGAGCGTTCCGTCCATGTCGAAAATAAACGCTTTTTTGGAATAATCAATCATTTAATTTTCGGGGAAATTCTTCATTTTCAAAACTCTTTCGGCTTGTCTAATATGCCGCCATTCGTGTTCGACGATAACCTGAAAACCATCCGAAAGTTTGTAAGTAATCAGTTTAATAAACGGCGAAGTAACTTTAATTTTTCGCCAGTCAACTGTTTCGGTTCGCTTTATTTTGCCAATTAATTCCGCTTGATGCGCCGCGAAAAGTTCGACAATGTTTGCGTCAATCTCGCTCGGCGGCACGATTTTTTGCATTGGTGCTTTAAATTTTCGCTCATCCTTTTTCAAATTTCGAAGAATTAACCAGCAGATTGCCGAAAAACGAACTGAGCGGCGAATAACTTTCGAGAAACGAATTTTTGCGCGTCCCGTTTCCAATTTTTTCGAGTTCGTCGTAGAACAATTCGTTCGCTTTTATCAAATGCTCGAAACACTGCCCAACGCTCCAACCAGCCGCCGACGGTTTCCAATTGATTTGATCGGCAGACAGATGCCCGAAAGTAAGCTCGGCTCTTTGACCGATTTCCGTGATTTCATCAATGACGTTGTATAAATCTTGATTCACCATAACTTTTAGTCACGATAATAATTTTATCTTCCCGAAAAATTGCCGTCGCGCCGTTCGATGAAAGATTGAACGCCTTCCCGCGCGTCTTCAGTCTTGAATAATTTCAAAACCTGCGGCATCAAATCTCGCGCCGCCGCGTCGAAGCCGTCGCGCTGTAATTTTCTAGCCGATTCGATTGTCGCCCGCACGCCAAGCGGTGCTTGCGCGGCGATTCTTTCGGCGATTTCGATTGCTTTGTCAATGTGTTTTCCGTGTTCGGCAACTTCCTGCACAAGTCCGATTCGCAACGCTTCCGCCGCGTTGAATTCGTCACCCGTCAGCAGCCAACGCATCGCGTTTCCCCAACCGGCGGTTTCAGGGAAACGGAGAGTCGCGCCGCCGAATGGAAAAATCCCGCGCTTGATTTCAATCTGCGCGAACGTCGCCGTTTCCGAAGCGATGCGAACGTCGGTTGCCAGCAGCAGTTCAATTCCCACGGTCAAACATTTTCCCTGCACGGCAGCTACAAGCGGTTTTGTTCTCGTGCGCTTGCCGTATAAATTCAACGGGTCAATCGAATTTTCGGGATATTCCAAAATGCCGCTCGTCGCAATCGTCGGTGCAAGACTCGCCAAATCAAGTCCAGCCGTGAACATCTCGCCCTCCGCATATAAAACGCCGCAACGCACGTCATCGCTGTCTTCGAGCCGCGCGTAAGCCATCGCCAATTCGTCGAGCATTTGACGGTCAAAAGCATTGCGCTTCGCCGGACGGTTTAAGCCGATGAACAAAAGATGTCCGCGCTGCTCGATCGAAATTCTTGATTCTTCGGGTTGCGTCATAATTTTATTTTAGCTACTAAAAACAAAAAGAAAATTAACCACAGATTTACACAGATTG
>JACCRD010000041.1 GCA_013813755.1 Acidobacteriota bacterium
GTCCGTGTTCGCGTGCCGCATCGGTAATTCGCACCGCCGCGCCGTTGTCAAGAAGAAATTTATCAAGCTGTTCGCCGATTGGCGCAGTTAATTGATTTGGATTTGGCGTGGGCGGTGTCGGGCGCGGTCTTGCCGGTGCCTGCGGTGTCGGAGACGCGGACGGAGCCGGGTCAAATCGTTTGCGGATTTCGTCATCAGGAATTCTTTTGGGGGAGGTGCGGGAGGGATCAATAGTGACCTCAATAATGGCGGGTTCACCGATCATCACCATTTTGCCGCGGATATCGTTTTTGACGCTTTCAAAATAAGCGGTTAGTTCCGCCTGCGTCGGCGGAAAAAAGATTTTCGGGTCTTTTTCTGATTGGCGTCTAGGAATATTTAATCGAATGGCATTGCCGCTGACCGCGCCTTTTGTACCGGGCGTCCAGGCGAGAACCTCAAAAACGAGCGAATCCTGAACCGGCGCGGTGATAAAGCCCGAAGCGCGCTCATTGACCCAGCCCGGATGTCCAAAATCCCAAGGTTCGAGATGCGCGTTTTCAAATCCCCAGCTGGTCATTTGTTTAACTGCCCAATCGCCCGCCGCTTTTAAGTTTGGTGAACCGGTCAGGCGCGGTCCGTAAACATCAGTAAAGAAGTGGAGAGTTTTCATAATCTGCGAATTGTTCATTCCCTCCTGCCGAATTCTTTCGTTAATGTCAGTTTCTTTTGCCGCCGCTGTCTGCTGGGCGCTCACCAAAGGCATTGTTTGCAGGAGAATTGCGAACAGCAAAGTTATGACGATTGTGGTTTTCGTGGTTGTTTGTTTCATAGATTTTCTTAGGCAGCTTTGTACGCTGATTTATTCTTTGATATTTGAAGATGTAGACTAAATGTAATTTGTGAATTGCTTGAGTATAAATTGTCGGATTCACGTTTGGCAATAAGATTTTTACTCGAGCAGTCAGACAATTTTAGTTTTTTTACGTTTTTGGACGAGACAAGTTTATAATTTTGCAGAAAATATTTCGTGAATTAAGATAAGTAATCGGACAGATTTATTTTATAAGAATTTGAAACCATAGATTCGCACCGATGGACATAAATAAAAGTAGATAAGTAGTCGTCCACAATTAAATAAAGGTAAATCGCGCTTTGAGTTCACTATTTATTTTGTGTTTCCGCCGCATTTGGCGGACAAAGCAAACTAAAGTTTGAACTCAAAACATTTGCCGATTGGCTCAATTAATTTTGTACCTCCGCTTACGTTAAAATAATTTATGTCGCCCAATTCGGTTCAAACAGTTTTTATGGAGCCTCTCGCCAATAAAATTAGACCAAACACGCTTGAAACTTTTGTCGGGCAACAGCATCTGGTCGGCGCGGGCAAACCGCTTCGCCTGGCAATTGAGCAGGGACACGTTTTTTCCTTTGTGTTATGGGGAACGCCCGGTGTTGGTAAAACGACGCTCGCGCGGATTTATGCGGGTGCGATTGACGCGGAACTTTATGAATTATCGGCAGTTTCCGCGGGCAAAGACGACATTCGCAAAATTATCAAAGAGCCGCGCGTCGAAAATCGTCCGCGCGTGCTTTTTCTCGACGAAATTCATCGTTTTAATAAAGCGCAGCAGGATTTTCTGCTCCCGTTTGTCGAAAACGGCGAGCTCGTCCTTATTGGCGCGACGACGGAAAATCCGAGTTTTGAAGTAATTCCCGCTCTGCTCTCGCGCCTGCGCGTATTTGTCTTGGAAGAACTATCAAATGATGAAATGTCCGAAATTATCGAACGCACTGGATTTAAATTAGACGAAACGGCAAAAGATTGGCTGATTGCGATGGCGAACGGCGACGCACGGCAAGCCATCACGATGATTGAAAACACGGCGCGTTTATCCGGCGAAGTAAATCTGGAAACTCTCAAAAATACTTTGCAGTCAAAGTTTCTGCGCTACGACAAACAGGGTGAGGAACATTTTAACGTCATCAGCGCGTTTATCAAATCGATGCGGGCGAGCCAGCCGGACGCGGCGATTTATTATCTTGCAAGAATGATCGCGGCAGGCGAAGACCCGAAATTTATTGCCCGGCGAATGGTAATTTTCGCCTCAGAAGACGTTGGGCTCGCGCAGCCCACCGCTTTGGTTGTGGCAAACGCTGTCTTTCGCGCCGTCGAAACAATCGGTTTGCCCGAATGCGGAATCAATCTGGCGCACGGCGTCGCTTATTTAGCCCAGTGCAAAAAAGACAAAAGCGCGTATGAAGCTTATATGGCAGCGCTCGAAGACGCTAAAAAACACGGCAATCTGCCTGTTCCGATGAACTTGCGAAACGCGCCAACCAAATTGATGAAAGATTTGGGGTACAGCGCGGGTTATGAAAAATATACAACCGATGATTTACTGCCAAAAAAACTCAAAGGCAAAAAATATCTCAAGCCGCGCGATTAACCTTTTTTATCAAACATGCGGAGACACGCACGTACTGATTGTTTTCTGGATGTTCTGCGTCCGTACTTCGTGCGTGCCTTCTGCAAAAAAACAGCTTCGTTCAACTATAACCGAGCGGCTGCAGAGGTTTCGGCGCGGTGCCTCCAAAAAACCAGCTCGCGCCGACTTTCAGGCGGTGATGCCACGTCGGAAGACGTGATGTATAAAGAGCGAAACGCGCTTCTCTGGCTAAAATCCCGCCGACTACATTTCCGCCGACTAAAACTGCCGCGTTATGTGTTCCGAGGCTAACCGCTTCACCCAATTCTTCAAAATGTTTTGTTTTTAATTCTTTTCCGCTCAAAAAAGCTCTGATATTGCCCGCCGCCAAATCGGATTCCTGAAACGCTAACTGCGCCGTTCCCGGAAGCTGCGACGCGACATTTTCGACTTTGGCAATGTCGCCAAGCGCAAAAACGTTTTCAAAATCTTTGACCTGCATTGTCGGCTCAACCAAAATTAAGCCGTTTTCACTTTTCGGCAAATCGAGCTTTTCAATTAAAGGATTAACTTTCACGCCCGCCGTCCAAACTGTCGAAACTGTTTTGATCTCCGTCTGTTTACCGTTGTGTTCGGAAACAATCGAATGCGGTTTAACTTCCAAAACTTTCGTCTGCAAATTAACGTCGATGTGGCTTTCGAGCAAAGTTTTTTCGACGTATTCACGAATATCTTCACCCATTCCCGGAACAAGTTTTTCGCCCATCTCAAAAAGTAAAATATGCGGCGCGCCCTTTAATCCGCGCCCTTGAAAAGCGTCGGTCAGCAAGTCAGACATTTTCGTCGCCAGTTCAACTCCGCTCGCGCCGCCGCCGACAATGGCAAATGTTTGCTCGTCGCGCACGTCCTGCGGCGCGAGATTCGGCGCTATTTCGTCCAGAGCCCCGATCATTTGATTACGCAGATTATCAGCATCAGAAATGTCACGAAACGGGAGCGCGAATTCTTCCGCGCCGGCGACGCCCCAGTAATTTGTTACGCCGCCGACCGCCAAAACCAGCGCCTCATAATTAAACGATTCGTGGCGCGTGGAAACTTTTACCGCTTGCGCCTCGAAATCAATTACCTCTGCCGTTCCGCGCACAAAATTTATTTTTTCGTCAATTAATTCCCTGTAATCCGGCGCAATGTGCCACGCTTCGACTTCGCCGCTCAGATACTCATACAAAAGCGGTCGAAAACAAAAATGATCAGTCTCGCTGACGAGCGTTACTTCCGCGTCGCCCGCTAAACTCAAAGCCGTAAAAAGTCCGCCAAATCCGCCGCCGATAATCAAAACTTTCTTTGTTTTATAAGCCATTTTTTACTCCGTTCAAGATTGTGAAACTTTTCTCAATACTTCAAAATTAGAGATTAAAAGTTTAAGCGTATAATGTCAATAATATTTGTCTCGTGAAAAACATTTCTTCGCGGGCGCTTTCGAGAATTTGACTTGAATAAATCTTTAATTTATACTTTATGATTTTCCGCATAATCAGCAAATTCTTGCCGGATGCAAAGGAGATTTTCATAAAATGAGTTACGCAATTATCAGAACAGGCGGCAAACAATTTGCCGTTGAAGACGGACAAACGATCCGCGTGCCTTCAATCGATAAAAAAGAAGGCGAAAGTATTGAGATCGAATCAATGTTAAGCGGCGAAGGCAGCGATATGAAACTTGGCGGTGCGATGATCAACGCAACGGTCGTCAGTCACGGACGCGGCGATAAAATCATTGTTTTCAAAAAGAAACGCCGCAAACAATACAAACGTAAACAAGGTCATCGTCAAGATTACACAGAAATTAAAATAGATAAGATTTAGTTGGAGGAAAAGTATTTTAAATTCCAGATTTCGGATTGCAGATTTGTTTCCAAAAACTCGTCTAAAATCTAAAATCTAAAATCTAAAATCTAAAATCGAATTATGGCACATAAAAAAGGTGTAGGTTCATCGAGAAACGGACGCGATTCGCACGCGCAGAGATTAGGCTTAAAAAAATTCGGCGGTGAAAAAGTTCTCGGCGGCAACATTCTCGCCAGACAGCGTGGAACAAAGTGGAAACCGGGCAAAAACGTCGGACGCGGTAAAGATGATACTTTGTTTTCCCTGATCAACGGTATCGTTAAATTTGAAGATAAAGGTCAGAAAGGCAAATTTATCAGTGTTTATGCGGAAGGCGCGGCAGAACTTAATCCGCGACCGGCGGTTGCTGCTGCTTAACCAGTGATTTTTAAATTTGCGATTTACGATTGCGCATTGCAGATTTCGCTGAAACATTTGGAAGGCGCGCGCGTTTGCGGTTTAATCTGCAACGAGCGCGTTTTTTATTACGCTGAAGTCTGAAATCCAAAATTCAAAATGTTCATTGACCGTGTAAAAATTAAAGTAAAAGCCGGAAGCGGCGGCGACGGCGTAACGGCTTTTCGGCGCGAGAAATTTATTCCGCGCGGCGGACCTTCGGGTGGCGACGGCGGAGTCGGCGGCGACGTCTGGCTCGAATCTGATCAGGGCGTTAACACTTTGCTTCATCTGCGCTACAACCCGGAACACAAAGCTGAACGCGGACATCATGGCGAAGGCTCAAACCGCTACGGTAAAGACGGCGTGGATGTAACAATTAAAGTTCCGGTCGGGACACAAGTTTTTAATGCTGAAACCGAAGAACTTCTTTTCGATTTTACCGAAGCAGAACAAAAGTTTATGGCGGCAAAGGGCGGCAAGGGCGGCTGGGGAAATTCGCATTTTGCGACTTCGACAAACCGCGCCCCCCGTTATCATTACACGGGCAGACCCGGTGAAGAACGAGAACTCCAGTTGGAATTAAAATTAATTGCCGATGTCGCTCTGGTCGGCTATCCGAACGCCGGAAAATCAACTTTGATTTCGGTAATATCCGCCGCCAAACCGAAGATTGCCGATTATCCGTTTACGACGCTTGAGCCGAATTTGGGCGTGGTTGATTTGGGTGATTTCAACACTTTTGTGGTCGCGGATATTCCCGGTCTGATTGAAGGCGCGTCAGAAGGCGCGGGACTCGGCGACAGATTTCTTCGTCACATTGAACGCACGAAATTGATTTTGCATCTTGTTGACATATCTTCGATTTCAGGACGCGAGCCGGCTGATGATTACGAAATTATCAACCGCGAACTGGCGAATTACAATCGGGATTTAGCCGCGCGTCCGCAAATCGTTGTGGCAACAAAAATTGACGCTCTCGACGAGCCTGAAAAATTGGAAGCCTTGCGTGAAATTGCAGAAAAAGATAGCAAACCATTCTTTGAAATCTCAGCCGTGACCAACAGAGGAACGCGCGAACTCGTTAATTTTGTCGCGCAAAAATTGAACGAATTAGCCGCAGAGTCCGCAGAGACAATTATTTTAGAATAATTTTTCAAATCTCTTTGTTTTCTGTGAATTTTTTGGCAAATATGAAGCGAATGGCATTTTACGGCGGCTCGTTTGACCCGCCGCACAACGGACATTTGGAGATTGCGCGGAAATTGTCTGAAATATTCGCGCTTGATGAATTTGTTTTCATTCCGGCTTTCCACGCACCGCACAAGAAAGATAAAAGTCTGACTTTGGCTTTTCATCGTTTTGCGATGCTCGCGCTCGCTACCCAAAACGAAACACAAAACAAAGTTTCGACCATCGAACTCGAAGTTCCCGCCAAACCTTACACAGTAGAAACACTTCTGAAATTGAAAAAAGTATTGCCGAACGCAAATATTTTCTTTGTAATGGGCGCGGATTCCTGGGCGGAAATTGATACGTGGCGCGAGTGGGAAACAGTTTTGACTTTAACCAACGTGATTGTGGTTACTCGCCCGAATTACGAAATTGGTTTTTCACACGTTTCAGAGCGAATAAAAAAAAGAATTGTTGATTTGAGAGAAGATCAAGAACTACAAAAAGTTGAAGACAAAGCTACCGAAGATTCACACATTTATATTACAGACGCGGTAAATTTAGACGTTTCGTCAACGGAAATACGGCGGCAAATTCAGGCACATTCAGCCAAATGGCGCGAACTTGTGCCGAACGAGGTTGCAAAATACATCGAAAAATACGACATTTATTGAACGATGGAAGAAATAATGCAAGAAACAGAAGAAATATTTGAAGAAGAAGTAAAAATCAGATCGCTGCAGAGAGAAGATTCCGAGACGTTTTTGGAAGCGGAAACTGTTACGCCTTTTGAAGAATTAGACGAAAATGTAAAGCTCGCTTTGCATTGCGCCAGTGACAAAAAAGCGTTTAATATGGTCGCCATCGATTTGCGCGAGATTGCCAGTTTTACAGAATTTTTTATAATCGCCAGCGGCGCCAATCAAAGACAGGTGCAAGCCATCGCTGATGAAATTACCGAGCAACTTAGAGAACAGTTAAAATCGCGTGTCGTGCGCGTCGAAGGTTATCAAACCGGCGAATGGGTTCTGCTCGATTACGGCGATTTCGTCGTTCATATTTTTGAAGCCAAAGCCCGTGAGTTCTACGATTTGGAACGACTCTGGCGCGACGCGAAAAAGGTTGAGATTCCGAAGGAAATTTCGTAGATAATAAGTAAATATGAAATTTCGTTTCATCTGGATTGGTAAAACTAAAAACGAAAATTGGCGGGCGCTGCAGGAAGAATATCTTGCGCGCCTGTCGCATTTTGTAAAGTATGAAACGACGGAAATCCGCGAAAGCGCAGGGTTTGAGTCCAAAGAAATTGAAGGCAAACGCATTTTGGAAAAAGTGAATCAAAGCAGTTTCGTCTGTTTATTAGACGTTATGGGAAATGTGCTTTCTTCGCACGAATTAGCTAAAGAAATTGAAAATTGGCAAAATCAAGGGTTGAAAGAAATTATTTTTATTATTGGCGGCGCTGAAGGCGTGTCCTCCGAGGTTGTCGAAAATGCCGACTTTAGTTTATCTTTATCAAGTTTTACTTTAACGCACGATTGCGCGCGCGTAATCCTCGCCGAACAGCTTTATCGTGCCTATACCATAATCAAAGGGTTTCCATATCAAAAATGAGTGAAATAAACACAACAGCAGTAAAAAACAGATTGATCGCCGAGCGGGAAATAATTTTATCGAAACTAAGCAGCAACGACCTTTCGGTTGATGATGCCGAAACTCCTGATCCGGTCGATTTAGCGGTGAGAAATTATTCGAAAAATGTAATGTTAGCCGTTTCCGAAAATGAAAGCCGGCAGCTTTTTTTAATCAACGAATCGCTGGAGCGAATCGAAGGCGATGAATACGGCTCGTGTCAAAATTGTGAAACTCCGATTAATCCAAAACGGCTCGACGCGGTTCCATGGGCGCGCTACTGTCTAAAATGCCAGGAACTTCTCGAACAGGGTTTGCTCGAAGAAGAATAATTAAGGCAAAAGTAAAAATTAAAAAGGCAAAAGTGCAGAAATTGATTCGCTGCTGAACTATTTATTTCTAATCAAAAAGTTTTCCGCTGTTCAGTATTAAATCTTTATTTCTTTCCACTTTTGCCTTTTTACTTGCAAGCCTTTTTCCTTTGAAAATTTATGCTTGATAAAATTTTCAATTCCTTGGTCGCCCTCACTTATCCGCAAGCCTGTCAGATTTGCCATAACAGCGTTGAAAATTTAGCCGACGGCGTTGCCTGCCGCGCTTGCTGGGAAAAGACAAATATTTTTTCAGGCGAAGAAACTTCGTGCCATAAGTGCGGCGCTACTCTGCAATCAAAAACAAAAAACGTCGTAACTTTTTGCCACCGCTGCGATGAATATTTTTACGATTTGGCGCGCGCCGCCGGAAAATATGAGTTCGCGCTGTCGGCTTCGGTCGTGCATCTGAAACGCGAGCCGTTTGCCGCCGCTTATTTGCAAAAACTTTTTATTGCGAGATTTCAAAATTTGCCATTTCAGGATGCGACAAAAATTATTCCTGTTCCTCTTTCAAAAAAACGCTTTCTTGAACGCGGATTTAATCAAGCCGCGGTTTTGGCAAAAATTTTATCTAAAAACATTAATCTAAAGCTAGATGAACAAAGCCTCCGTCGCAAAATTGACACGCCGATGCATCGCGCCTCGATGGATAACAAAGCTCGCGAAACAAGCGTTAAAAACGCATTTGAAGTCACGCGCCCCAAACTTGTTGAAGGAGAAACGATTTTATTGATTGACGACGTTTATACGTCTGGCGCAACCGTCTCTAACTGCGCCAAAGTTCTGAAGGAAAAAGGCGCCGGTAAAGTTTATGTTTTAACAATTGCGAAGGCTTCTTAATAATTCACCATCAGCAATCTGTTTGTTACTAATTTTATCCATAAATAAAAACAATGAATCATCATTGGTAAACTGATGGACATTTAAATTTAAAGTGTGTATTATGATTTTCATCAATGTATCTCTCAAGTCGGTAGCTTCCATAAATTATTCGTTTTCTTAAAATACAAAAACTAAACTTTCTAAGGAGATTACCGATCAATGAATAAATTTCGTATCTTTATAGCAACAACCACCTTTTTTGCACTTGCTTTGGTTCTTTTCGGAATCAATCATATTTCTAACGCTAAACCCGCTTCTATAGTAGATAAACAATTTGAAATAGTAGATAAACAATCTGAAAAAATAGAACCTGTTTTAGTAAAAAGCGAAAAGCTTTGCGGTACCGACCACGACCCGGTAAAAATCGCAGAGGCTGAAGAAGATTTCAAAACGCGTAAAGCAAATGCAAGAACCCAAGCTGAAGTAAACGGTCTTGAAGCCGCGTCAGCGACGTCAGCGACCGGCGGTGTAATAAATGTATATTTCCACGTTGTTTATAGTGGAACTAAAGGAAATATCAGCGATGCTATGATTGCTGACCAAATGACTATTTTAAATCAGGCTTTTGCTACTTGGGGTTATTCATTTAATAGAATTTCGACTGACCGGACGAATAACACAACCTGGTATAACGGCTGCTATGGCTCGGCTGAAAGAAAAATGAAGAGTGCTTTGCATCAAGGCACGGCAGACGACTTAAATATTTACACCTGCAATCCGTCAAACGGAATTTTGGGTTATGCTACTTTTCCGTCTAGCTACACGAGAAGCCCGAGTCTGGACGGCGTAGTTCTTCTCGACCAAAGTTTGCCGGGCGGGACTGCCGCCCCATACAATGAAGGCGATACGGGAACGCACGAGGTCGGACATTGGATGGGTTTATATCACACCTTCCAGGGCGGCTGTACCGGTAGCGGAGATTATGTCAGCGATACGCCATTCGAAGCCTCGGCAGCTTACGGTTGCCCGCAAGGACGCGATACCTGCACTACCACAGGTTTTGACCCGATTGAAAACTTTATGGATTATACGGACAACTCTTGTATGTTTCAATTTACAGGTGGACAAGACGAAAGAATGGACTCACAATTTACGACCTATCGCTTAGGCAAATAAACTGAATTATAAGCTTTATGAGAAGCGGAAAGTTCTTTTTAGGACTTTCCGCTCTTTTATTTCAACAAGTAATTGTCAAGCATTTTTGTTTTCTAAATTTTCGCTGTCTGGCATTATCAATTCTCATAATCCTTCGGGGAAAGTTTCCGGCATGTCTTCGCTCGTTCCGCTTGAGTTTTTGTCTAAAGGCTCGACGGCACTTGTTTTATCAAAATGTATTATTCCATCAAACTGGTCTGACAAAACAGCGGTAAAATAATGGCTCACTCGCTCAGTCTCTGGACGGTAAATGACGCCGATGGCGCGTTCTAACCGCGGCTGTCGGAGAAGTTCCGCCGTTTCCTCATCGCGTAAATTTAAGAAAAACTCGGGCAATCCGGTTTCGTGAAAAATTCGCTCGTAACTGTCTTTGTGCGAAGGCTGCACTCGTTTGAATTGAGGCGGTTCGTCCCAATTGGTCGCTGCCGCCACCGTTCCTGTGTGAGTCGTAAAACCAATCAGACACGCATCGTTTTTGTATCTTTCACGCACAAGCTGCCCGACATTCCACTCGCCGCGTTCTCCCATTTCCGTTGCCCGCGCATCGCCAAGGTGCGAGTTGTGTGCCCAGACAACGATTTTCGCCGATTTATTTTTCGTTTCGAGATGCGCAGCGAGCGCGTGCAGAGTTTCCGCCATATGCCGGTCGCGCAGATTCCAACTCGACACGCGTCCGCCGCGGTACATCGAACGATAATACTCTTCGGCATTAATGACGAGGCGCGCGTTTTGTTCGGCGAAAAAATATTCGTCACGGGCAGTAAAACCGTCGCGCCCGGCGTATTCGGCGGCACGATTCTGCAATTCGACGAGTTGTTTGATAACTTCGTCTTCGCAGGAAAATCGCTCGTCATAATTTGCCGCGTAACCGTAACTCTGCGCGTCTTCGCCGAAATGCTCAAAACACGAATACCGCGAGCGAGCTTGTTTTGCCGCGTCCGGATCGACTTTTTCCAGATAATCAAGAACAGCTTTGATTGAAGCGTGCAAACTGTATAAATCAAGCCCATAGAATCCGGCTTGGGCGGCGGGCATTTTGTCTGCATTGCGCTCGCGGAGCCATTCGACAAAATCCAGAACGTCCTCGTTGCGCCACATCCATAGCGGAAAGCGGTCAAACCCGGAAAGCGCGTCAAGGGCAGAAACATCCTGACCAAAACCACGCACAAAGCGATTAACGCGATAAGCGTCAGGGAAATCCGCTTCAACGGCGACAGCAGAAAATTCTTTTTCCTCAATCAAACGCTTTGTAATTTCAGCGCGAAATTTGTAAAACTCGTGCGTTCCGTGTGACGCCTCGCCGATTAGAACAAACCGAGCGTCGCCGACTAACTCAAGAATTTCGTTCGCAACGTCGTTAGTACCTTTCATCTCAACAGCTTTTTCTCTAATTTTTTTCGATAAAGTCATTTATATTTCTCCGTATAACTCTAATTAAAAATTATAATAAGCACACCTTTCGCTGCATTTTTGTCGGAAAACAAATTTGGAAAAAGATTTTCAATTGTTTATATTATAAACGCATTTTGCCAACTCGCTTTAAACTAATTTTATGAAAATTTTACTTTTTGTATTCTTACTCCTTTCTACACAAATTGCTTTTGCCCAAAATCCAACTGATAAAATTCAACTGAATTTTGATTTGGGAGGACAGCCAAAACTTGAAGATGTTGGTTTTGATGCGCCAAAAAGCAAGTGGAAAGTTACATATTTTTTAAGATTGGTTGATAAAGAAACAACCCGTAAGAACACTCGTAGTTTAGAGGATATTCAAAAAAAGAAAAAAAAGAAAAAAAACAACAAGTTGGGAGTAAATTTATATAAAGGAAATTTTGTAAAAACAAATCTTTCCTCTGAAGCTAACCGAAGTTATTCAATTACGATTCCTATCAACGAAAAAGGGCAAAGCGAAATGAAGTCGAAAAAACAGCTTGATTTTTCTATTAGAGTAAAAGGATTTGTTTTTTCAGACAAAGTAGGAAAAAGGAGAAAGTTTGACACTACTTTTTTGATGCCTTTGGATTATTACATTAATAAAGTTTTAAGTGTTGATTTTGAGCTTCGCAAAGAAGAAGACGGCACTTTTTGGCTTACTATTTGAAGGCTTAACCTTTCATGAAAAAGAACTTAATCAGCATAACATCGTTTATGTGATAAAATAATCAAATGTTGCTTGAATCGCTCGAAGCCGAAAACTTCCGTAACCTTCACGGTAACATTCATTGCGGGAAAAATTTGAACATAATTTTCGGCGAAAATGGACAGGGCAAAACCAACTGGCTCGAAGCGATTTACCTGCTCGCTACTACCAAATCCTTTAAAACCTCCCGTCTTCAGGAAGCGATAAAATTCAACGAACAATTAGCGCTCGTGCGCGGAACGGTTCATCAGGGCGAAGACATTAACCGCGTTTTGCAGGTGGCGATTCAAGGCAATACGAAAATTCTGAGCGTCAATAATAAAAAAGAAACAGTTCAGAGATTTTTAGGGCAGCTGCATGCCGTTCTTTTTAATTCGGACGAGCTCGAAATTGTGCGCGGCAACCCGGAAGCCAGGCGCAAATTTCTCGACGGCGGGATTGTTTCGATTTACCCGCCGTTTGTGCAGACGCTCGCTGATTACAACCGGGTGATCCGGCAAAAAAATTCGCTGCTTCAGACGGCGCAGGATAACAAATTTTCGGTCGAAAAAGTGAGCGAACTGCTCGAACCGTGGAACGAACAATTAATCCTGCTCGCCGCGCGCATTCATAAAGCGCGGGTACGATTTATCGAAAGATTAAACGAAGTTCTGGAGAAAAAGCTCTTCGGACGCGAAGAAGTTTCGATTCGATACGCCTCCTCATTCGAAGGTAAAGGCGATTTGAGCGATTACGCCGCGCTCATTGCTGAACGTTTAAAGCTGCGTGTTCAGGCTGAACTCGCCGCCGGTTACTCTTTGATTGGAACGCACCGCGACGATCTCGATATTTTGTTTGACGGTCACGATTTGCGCAAATACGGCTCGAGCGGTCAGCAGCGCAGCGCGCTTTTAATTCTGCAGCTCGCAAATTTGTCGGTTTATCATTCGCAGCATAATGAATATCCGCTTTTTCTGCTTGACGATATTGATGCCGAACTCGACTACGGGCGGATCAGTCAGCTGCTCGAATTTCTGCACGACAAAACACAGACTTTTGTAACGACTTCAAAGGAAAGTTTTATCGAAAAATTCGGTCAGACAGCGCAGGTTTTCATCGTTTCGAGCGGAAAGGTTACCGCGCCGGAGACAGACGAAAACGCGGAGCGATAGTTTGTCAACCGACAATCAAATAAACATTGTAAATATCGGATGTTAACGCTGTTTTAATTCACGAAAAAATGGTAAAATATAAGTTACTTTCAATAGTAAAATTCTTAATAGAGGATAACCAAATTGGCTAAAGCAAAAACAGAATACGGCGCGGATTCAATCACGGTTTTAGAAGGACGCGACGCCGTTAGAAAGCGTCCGGCGATGTATATCGGTTCGACGAGCGAAATCGGGCTTCACCACCTTGTTTATGAAGTTGTCGATAACTCGGTTGACGAAGCGCTCGCAGGTTATTGCGATACTATTGAAGTCGCAATTCATATGGACGATTCGATTACCGTCATCGATAACGGACGCGGTATTCCGACGGGAATCCACAAGGAAGAAGGACGTTCGGCGGCGGAAGTCGTAATGACGATTCTGCACGCGG
>JACCRD010000072.1 GCA_013813755.1 Acidobacteriota bacterium
AAACAAGCGTGTTCTCTGCGCGACGGCTTTTCAATTTTCGAAGAAAAAGCAATCAAAGTTTTGGGCGTTTCAATGGATGATGAAAAGTCGCACCAGAAATTTATCTCAAAATACAACTTGCCGTTTACACTGCTCGCCGACACAAATCACGCCATTGCCGACGCTTTTGAAAGTTACGGCGAAAAGCAATTTATGGGCAAAACTTACACCAGCGTTTTGCGAAAGACGTTTTTGATTGATGAGACAGGCAAAATCAAAAAAGTTTTCGACAAAGTAAAAGTTGAAGAACACGCAGGCGAAGTTTTGCAAGCATTCGGAGAATAAAAGTAGTCGGTAGTCGGCATTTTTCTACTGTCTACCAGCTAATCCACTACCGTATATGACATTCGGTCTAATTGCTGGAAACGGTCAATTTCCCTTTCTCGTTGTGGAAGGCGCGCGGAAACAGGGCGCGTCTTTGGCGGTCGTTGCGATTAAGGAGGAAACTGATCCAAAAATTGAGCAAATTGCCGAGAAAGTAATTTGGGTCGGTATCGGACAATTGGGCAAAATGATTTCGTTTTTCAAAAGCGAAAATGTTTCCAAGGCGATGATGGTGGGGCAAGTTAAACACGTTCAAATATTTTCCGGTTCGATGCCAGATTTGCGGATGATAAAAATGCTCTGGAATCTGCCGCAGAGAAATACAGACGCGCTGATTGGCGGCATTGCCGGTGAAATGGCGCGGGAAAGAATCGAATTGATTGATTCGACATATTTTGTTCAGGATCAACTCGCGCGGGAAGGCGTTCTCACAAGGCGCAAGCCGGACGAAACGGAAAAAGGAAATATTGAATACGGCTTGAAAATAGCCAATGAAATCGCGCGGCTTGATTTGGGACAAACGATCGTCGTCCGCGCCAAAGCGTGCGTGGCGATTGAAGCGATGGAAGGAACAGACGCGGTAATCCGGCGCGCCGGAGAACTCGCAAAGGGAAAATTAACAGTTGTCAAAGTCGCTAAACCAAATCAGGATATGCGCTTTGACGTTCCGGTCGTCGGTATTCCAACCATTCAAACAATGATCGAAGCGGGCGCGAGCTGCCTTTGTTTGACGGCGCGGAAAACTCTAATTTTCGATCAGGAAGAAATGCTCAGACTTGCCAATCAAAACAAAATTTCAATTGTTGCTGCCGAAAGCGAAACAATTTTGACCAACCCGGCGTAGAATCTAACACATCAAAAGTTAAACGTCGGAAGTTAGATTTTGGACGAAATTATAATCTAAGTTTCGACATCCACTTTTATTCTGGAGAAAAAATGAAAAAAAATTTAATTGCACTTTTCTTATTATTTACATTTGTCTTTCAATCGACGGCTTGGGCGCAAACCTCGACCAAAGCGAAATCGGCGGCACGAAACGCATCAGACGCAATCACGGCGGCACAGCTTAAAGATTATCTTTATTTTGTCGCCTCGGACGAAATGGAAGGACGCAACACGCCTTCACGCGGGCTTGATATAACGGCGAAATTTATGGCGACGCTGCTTTCGCGCTGGGGCTTTAAGCCGGCGGGCGACAATGGAACTTTCTTCCAAAAAATCGCACTCATTCGTAATCAGGTTGAACCGGAAAAAGCTCAAGTCGAGATTAATGGTCAAAAACTAACATACGGAACGGATTTTCTCGCCGATGCGAACTCCGGTGCGGTTAACGCTCCGCTCGTTTTTGCGGGCAACGGCTGGTTTGTCAAATCAAAAAACTTCGACCCGCTCAAAGATATGGACGTGCGCGGCAAAACCGTCGTCGTTTACAGCGACAGTCTGCCGCGCGGCATTACTCCGCAGGAATTACGGGCGAGCGGAAAACAAGGCGAAGCTTGGTCTGATCCCGGAACTTACGCCAGACAAAAGGGCGCGGCGGGTTTAATTGTTGTCGCAACTCCAAATCTGCAAGCAAGATGGGAAAACCTCCGACGCCAGCGCGAGGGCGGCAGTCTGAATGTTGAAAAACTGAACGAATCAATCGGCGGCGCGCCGATTCCAACCGTTTATTTAACGGAAAAAGCGGCGGCAGCAATGTTTGAAGGCGAAACAATGAATCTTGCAAAGATTAGCGAAACATACGCTTCAACCGCGCCTTTCAACGCATTTAATTTTTCACCAGGCAAAAAACTGAACGTTTCCGTCGCGGCGAAAAAAGAAACGGTGATGACGCAAAACGTTGTCGCCTTGTGGGAAGGCGGCGACGCGCAGTTGAAAAATGAAATGGTTGCCGTCGGCGCGCATTACGATCACGACGGCGTTCGACCGAATGCGCTAGGCGCGGACAAAATCTGGAACGGCGCGGACGACGACGGTTCGGGAACAGTGGCGGTTCTGGCAATGGGCGAAGCGCTGGCAAAGGCTTCGAAACGTCCGAAACGCTCGATTTTACTCGTCTGGCACGCGGGCGAAGAAAAGGGACTTTGGGGAAGCGAGTATTTTAATAAATTCCCAACGGTTGATATTAAAAACGTCGTCGCCCAACTGAATATTGACATGATTGGACGAAGCAAAAATCCCAATAATATAATTCCCTGTGATAGACCCGGCAAACCTTGTAATCAAGACCTTTCTGCCGAAAATGAAGTTTATGTCATTGGCTCGGCAATGATGAGTACAAAGCTTGGCGAAGTTACCAAATCAATTAACGATTCGTTTCTCAGATTAAATTACAACTATAAATACGACGACCCGAAAGATACGAATAAATTCTTTTTCCGCTCCGACCATTACCATTACGCGGTCAACGGCATTCCGATTGTATTTTGGTTTGACGGCGTTCACGAAGATTATCATCAGGCGTCAGACCACGCCGACAAAATTGATTACCAGAAAATGGAAAAAGTTTCGCGCACAATCTTTTTAACGATGTGGGAAATCGCCGATTTACAGACGCGCCCGGAAATTGACAAAAAACTTCCGGCTGAATTGACCAGACGCTAAACTGCCAGAAAAATAAAGTTAAAAAGAGCCGCAAATTAATCGATTAATTTGCGGCTCTTTTTAACTTTATTTGACAGCTTTATTTGGCGACGATGCTTTGCGCGATCACGATTTTGTATTGCTTTTCAAAGTTGTCCCAAAGTATTTCTTTATACTGTTTAAAAGTTATTTTCTTAACTTCTTTTTCAACCGTTTCAGTCTGATCCTGCATTTTATCGGGAATCACAATTCCTTCGGTAGTTTGTTCGGGAACTGTCGTTTCTGCCGGCTGCGTTTCCACAGAAGTCTCCGGCTCAACCGGCGCGTCCGAAACTTCTCCGGTTGGAGCAGCTTCTTCCTCTTCAGCGTATTCGGTCAGCTCATTTTCGGGCTGCGCCGCCGCATATTCGTAATTGCTGACGATGGAAAAAAGTTTTTCGTCATTAAATAAATAGGCGATGAGATTCAAAAGATACGATCTTTTGCGAGCATTAGAAGTGCCGGAGTTTTTCAGAACAGCATACGAATTCATCGCCAGATAAGTTTTATTCCAGTGACCAACCAGCACTATCAACTCATAATCAGGCACGGCTTCTTCTTCGTTTTCGAGGTTGTTCAGTTTGGCGAGATGAATATTTGTCGAATGAGAAAGCACGTTTGAAAGTTGATCTTTCTGCGAATCGGTTAAAAGTTTAGCGATTTCGGATGTGTTTCCGGCTCTGAAATTTTTATCTGGGAAAACGGGTTCTTTTTGTGAAACCTGCGGCTCGTTAATTTCTCTTTCAACGCTTTCATCATCTTTATACGTAACTGCTTCGGATTCCTCATTGTGCTCGTATTCCAGAGCCATAAAACTTGCCTGTAAATCCGACGTTCCCTCGTCGCGTGTCACCGGTTCTTCCACCAGCCGCACAAGCCATTCGGTGAGTTTGTCAAGCTGATTTTTTTTCGCTTCCGTAAGCTTCTTTAATTCCTTAATCCGCTTGAAATAAACGTGCAAATCCTGACTGTCTAACTTTTTGATTGCCGCGCTGTAATGAGCAAGTTCAAAAGAATTATTTTCCGCGTTTTTAACCAAGAAAAACAAAGCTTTATGACCAATTCCCGGGTAAGTCTCTTCTTCGAAAGCCTCGATTGAGCCAGAGTCATTAGCATCATTTTTAGAATTTTTGGGTGTATACTGCGACACGATATACGCCGCTTGTCCCTTCTTTTGACCCTTTAAAGTATCGGAAACATTCAGGATTTTTTCGACATCAGAATACGAGCCGTACTCGTATTCACTGGTCATTTTCAAAGTTTTCTCGCTTTCAATCGAAGCGACCACAATTAAATCGCTTTTCAAATAAAGCGTTAGCAGAGAATCGGGAATTTCAGCTGGACAGCTGCGAGCTGAAACATTTTCGGGCAGGACGCAGACGGCAAACAACAAAACAAAAATAATTAAAGCAGAAGCAAAAGAGCGTTGGAAACATGGCATAAAATAAAACTCCTTTTCAATTTATTCTTCAGTCGGATACGAATTAGAGAACGGCAGCTTAAAAATTGGCTGCAAAAACGCGAACTCTTTTCCGTTTGGTTAGACACCGCGAAATCAAAAAAGTTCCGCCGATATAAATTTATTTTTGGGCGTTTGGTTTTTATTGGAAAAATCTTAACTGATGTTAAAATGAAAAAAAGTTGAGATAAAAATAAAAATGACAAAAACCGTCAGCATCAATGAAGCTGCTCTCTAAATGAAAACGGCAGAAAGTTTTTGTATGAGTACGGATTGCTTCAAGTCCAAAACTAACTCGTCAATCTTCGATAAATATTCGGCATTCGTTCAGGTAAAGATAAAACATCGTCAATAATCGTATAACCGACATCGCCGTATAAATCTTTTAATTCAAACTCGGAATCTTTATCAACCGTGATGCAGAACGGGATGACGCCGCTCATTTTCGCTTCGGTCAAGGCTTCGCGCACGTCTTCGC
>JACCRD010000101.1 GCA_013813755.1 Acidobacteriota bacterium
GGCGCGGGCGAAATTCTTTTAACTTCGATGAACGCCGACGGAACAAAAAAGGGTTTTGAAATCGAATTAACAAAAATGATTTCTGAAGCCGTCAATGTTCCGGTAATCGCTTCGGGCGGCGCGGGAAGTGAAAAACACTTTGTCGAAGTTTTTACAAAGGGAAAGGCAGATGCGGCGCTCGCGGCAAGCATTTTCCATTTTCGGGAAATTGAAATTCCCGCTTTGAAAACATATTTGAAAGAACACGAAATTTCTGTAAGAATCTAAAGAATTTTTATGAAAATTGATTTTGAAAAGTCGCCCGACGGTTTAGTCCCGGTAGTTGTCCAGGACGCCGGAACGCAGAAAGTTTTGATGCTCGGCTATATGAATCGCGCGGCTTTTGAACAGACGGAAAGAACAGGAATCGTAACTTTTTTCAGCCGTTCGCGTCAGAAACTCTGGACGAAGGGCGAAACGAGCGGGAATTTTTTGCGCATTCAAGAAATTCTAACTGACTGCGATAATGATACGATTTTGATCAAAGCAAATCCGTTGGGCGCGGTTTGTCACACGGGAGCGGACACTTGTTTTGAAGAAAAAAATGAATCAGAAAATTTTCTTTTCGCGCTCGAAAAAGTTATCGAGGAGCGCAAACAAAACCGGAGCGACGATTCTTATACTTCTATATTATTCGGGAAAGGTTTAAATAAAATCGCACAAAAGGTCGGCGAAGAAGCGTTTGAATTAGTAATTGAAGCAAAAGATGACAACGATAATTTATTCAAAAACGAAGCCGCCGATTTGCTTTTTCATTATTTAGTTTTGCTTGCCGCTAAAAATGTCACCTTAAAAGACGTTACCGATATTCTGGCAAGCCGAAAAAAAGTGGTTTCGTAGAGTAAAGCTTTTATTATTGTTTTACTTCGGCGCGGCGACGCATTTCGGCTAGTAAATCTTCATCGTTCAAATTTGAAATGACCGGTGCGACCGGAGTTGAAGCAATTTGTTTCTGCTCCAGTTCCAGACGTTCCTCCTCGTCGGCTTCGCGCATTCCGTCCTTAAATGCCTTACGAGTTTGCCCGAATGATTTCGCCAGTTGCGGCAGACGACTCGCGCCAAAAAGTAAAAATAAAACGGCGACGATTAAAATTATTTCTGTTGTTCCAAAACTTCCCATAAAACCTCTTTTTGTAATTTGACGCATTATTTGTTGAAAAAGTTTGCGCGTCATTCATTTTCATAATACAGATATTTGCGCCAAGTTTCATCCGCGCGACCCAATTATCGCATAATTTGTCGGCTGACATTTATTATTATGTTTTACTTTATTGTTTCAATCCAATTGCCGGTGATATATCCTCCTGCAACCTCGCGCGCGGCGCCATTATGATTTATGACAACTGAAAGCCTGAATAATACTTCTCCTCGATTGCTGAAATTTCCATTTTCACTGAAAAAATCTTCACTCGGCGAAACTTGTCTTAAACCGACTTTGTTGAAAATTTCCGCTGCAATCTGGCGAGCGTATTTCTTGGCTTCCGATAAGCGATATTTATTTCCGTCTTTAAGTAAAGCGGCGCTTCCGTCAACTATAATATCCGCACGACCTAATTTGGTATTGTTAGGATACTGTGTTTCAACATTTTGAATAGAAACGATACTTGGATTGTTAATGATTTGTTCTAAATTCGTTTTAGCATTTTCAGCAATGTCTTTCCTTTTGTTTACGAGTTCCGCTCGGTCAAGTTCAACTAAATTTTCAGTCTTACCTTTATCCGGCTGAATAATTTTCGTTTCGTTTGCAAGTTGTTTCTCTTCTTCGGTTTCACGTGCGGAACGAACGGCGTCAAACTGGCGCTTGAAAATAAATCTTGAGTTTTCAATAGAAGCTGGATTCTCACCCGCACCGCCGGGGACGATTCCAACTAATTCCCAACCTAATTTTCCAAGCCGATCAAATTCATTTTGCGGCGCGGCAAACTGATAAAATCCAGCATTTCCTTGCCTACGTCCAAGCCATTTATCCGTCACATTTAATTTTTCCTTATCGCCAAAGTTTCCGTTAGAGACGACGATGAGATATTCCCAAGTTTCATCAGAAACAGATTTTTTAGACGTTTGAGCGGAAAGCAAACAACAACCAAACACAATCACCAAGCTCAAATTTAAAATTTTTATAAACATCGCAAATCTCCTTCATTAGTGTTTAACTTTTATTCACGCTTAGTCTTGCTATTTGTTGCCATTTCTTTAAACTTATCCGTCGCTTCAATCAACGCTGAAGTAATTCCCTTTTCTGAAATCGAATGCCCGGCATCTCCGACAATTACTAATTCAGCTTCGGGAAACGCTTTGTGCAAATCCCAGGCGCTCGTCATCGGGCAGACAACATCGTAGCGTCCCTGCACGATGACGGTTGGAATGTGGCGGATTCGCTCGACATTATCGAGCAGATAATTTTCGCCTGGGAAAAACGAATTGTTCATAAAATAATGACATTCGATGCGGGCGAGTGATAATGCTTCCTGCTCGCCTTCCCAATGATTCATCAGGTCTTCGCTCGGAAAAAGTTTCGAGGTCGAGCCTTCCCAGACGCTCCACGCGCGCGCTGCCGAAAGGCGCACTTTTTCGTCATCGCTCGTCAGGCGTTTGTAATACGCCTCCATAAAATTACCCTGTTCATTTTCGGGGATTTCATCGCGGTAACGTTCCCAGAAATCAGGGAAGATTTCCGACGCGCCCTTTTGGTAAAACCATTCGAGTTCTTTGCGGCGGGTTAAAAAGATACCGCGCAAAATCAATCCTAGAACGCGGTCGGGATGCGTTTCGGCGTAGGCGAGCGAAAGCGTACTGCCCCAGGAGCCGCCGAACACAAACCATTTTTCGATGCCGAATTTTTCGCGCAGAAGTTCCATATCGCCAATTAAATCCCACGTCGCATTTTCGCGCAGTTCGGCGTGCGGCTTTGATTTCCCCGAACCGCGCTGGTCAAATAAAATTATCTGATACGCCTTCGGGTCAAAAAATTGGCGATACATTGGAATCAGTCCGCCGCCCGGTCCGCCGTGCAGGAAAACAACCGGAACCCCTTCCGGATTTCCGCATCGCTCGTAGTAAACTTCGTGAATGCCGGAAACTTTGAGCATTCCGGCATCAAACGGTTGAATTTCGGGGTAAAGTGTTTTCATATTTTGCATCATACAAGATATTCGATAAAATCTTCAATTAAAGTCAGGTAAAATCGATCTATTTAGAACTGTTAAATGAGCTTCCGATTCAACAATTTTA
Organism: Acidobacteriota bacterium; assembly: GCA_013813755.1. GTDB lineage: Bacteria > Acidobacteriota > Blastocatellia > Pyrinomonadales > Pyrinomonadaceae. The sequence goes on from JACCRD010000101.1 coordinate 3,271, forward strand.
TGCCGCAAAAAAATTCTCTGCGCATCGCGTCCCTGCTTCCCTCGACGACCGAAATTCTCTGCGTTTTGGGCTTGAAAGACAATATCGTCGGCATCACGCACGAATGCGATTTTCCCGAATCGATCCAACATTTACCGCATTTAACTGCCAGCCGGATTTCGCACGAAACAATGTCGAGCGCGGAAATTGACCACGCCGTTCGTTCGCAGCTTGACGGACACGGCTCGATTTACGATTTAGACGCGAAACTTCTGGCGGAGTTAAAACCCGATATAATTTTGACGCAGGAATTGTGCGAAGTTTGCGCGGTCAGTTATAAAAC
>JACCRD010000105.1 GCA_013813755.1 Acidobacteriota bacterium
CGGTCATAACGTGCCGATGCTTGTCCGCGCTCTCGAGGAAGCGAAAAAAATCGAAGACGGACCGGTTATCGTCCACGCTCTGACTACCAAAGGCAAAGGATTTCCGAATCCGGAGAAAAATTACTACGCTTATCACGCCACCGGACCGTTTGATTTGGCGACGGGGACAATTCATAAATCGAGTAAGCCCGCGCCGCCGACTTATACGGCGCTGTTTGGCGAAACGATGTGCGAATTGATGGAGCGCGACAAAGCGATTGTTGCATTAACGGCAGCGATGCCCGACGGAACGGGCGTCGATAAAATTCTGGAAAAGTTTCCGGAACGCGCCTTTGATGTTGGGATTGCCGAGCAGCACGCGGTGACGTTTTGCGCCGGGATGGCGTGTGAAGGTTTAAAACCGGTCGCCGCAATTTATTCGACATTTTTGCAGCGCGGTTTTGACCAGATTATTCATGATGTCTGTCTGCAAAATCTGAATGTGACCTTTGCGATGGACCGGGCAGGAATAGTCGGGGCGGACGGTCCGACGCATCACGGTTTGCTCGACATCGCGTATTTGCGTGGTTATCCGAACATTACTTTAATGGCGCCCAAAGACGAAGCTGAAATGCGCGATATGCTTTTTACAGCCGTCGAACAATCCGCGCCAACGGCGATCCGATATCCGCGTGGAAACGGTTTTGGTGTTAATATAAGCGAAGCGCCGAAACAAATCGAAATCGGCAAAGCTGAAATTCTGCGTGACGACGCGAACAGCGAAACGGCAATTTTGGCATACGGTTCGATGGTTTATCCGAGCGTTGAAGCGGCTGAAAAATTGGCAAAGGATGGATTTTACTCAACGGTCGTTAATGCGCGTTTCGTCAAGCCGCTCGATACCGAATTAATTTTGAACCTCGCACGCGCAAAGCGTTTAATTGTCACCGTAGAAGAAGCTTATCTGGCAGGCGGTTTCGGGTCGGCAGTGATGGAACTGCTCGAAGAAAACGGTCTGCTTGATAAAATTAAAGTTGTGCGAATGGGCGTAGCGGACGAAATCGTTCCGCATGGTGACCCAAAATTTCTGCTCGCTCAGTACGGTTTGGACGCGAGCGGAATTTATGCGAAAGTTAGGGAAACGGTTGAAAGTTTTCGCGAGCGACAGGAAGGGAGAAAGCGTCTCAAAGTTGTAAGATAAATAAAAAAAATGGAAAACAAGAAAAATATCAACACTAATAATACTAATATAAATAATAATACCGCTGCTAAAAGCAAACTTCCTTTAGCGCTGATTGGTTTGGCACTGCTGGCGACAATTGCCGGCGGCTGGTGGCTACTTTCGAGTTCTAAATCGCAGACAGCGCAATCGAACACCGCTAAATCAAACGCGAGTAACGCGAACGCTGCTAAAAAACCGGCAGTTGATGAAACAGCGGCGCTAAAAATTTACGAAAACGCTCCTTCGGGCGCGACTCCGCCGAATTTGCAGGGTTCGCCAACTGCGGCAGTGACGATTGAAGAATTTGCGGATTTCCAGTGTCCAACCTGCGCCACGGTTCACACCAAAATGAAAGAAATCATCGCGCCTTACGGAAACCGCATCAAATTTATCTATCGGAGCTACCCTTTGATCCAAATCCACAAAAATGCTTATGAAGCAGCAGTTGCCGCCGAAGCCGCCGGATTACAAGGTAAATATTGGCAGATGCAAGATCAGCTTTTTGTTAATCAGCCAAGTTGGGCAAATTCGCAGAATGCCCGCCAGACATTTGAAGGATACGCGAGCAAAATCGGTCTGGATATGGCTAAATATCAATCCGATGTAGTCGGTCTTCCGGCAAAACAAAGGGTTGACGCCGATATGCGGCGCGGACAGTCTTTGAAAATCAGCGGAACTCCGACAATTTATATAAATGGAAAAACAGTTGATTTTTCGCAGTTTGATGTACAGCCGATGCGCCAGCTGATTGACGCGGAACTGCAAAAAGCTGCGTCAGGCGGCGGAGCAGCAACAAGCCAGCCGCAGACTAATTCGGTGGCAAATCAAACTCAAACCATCAATTCTGCAAACCAGACCGCGCCCAATGTGAACGCGGCAAAGAGCGGCAGCAATATTAAAGAAGGCAAATGAACCGCAGTTTTGAAACAGAAATAAACCAAATTGACACAACTGTCGGCAAGCTCCCGCTCGCCGCGGCGGTTGTCGCTTTGGGCGGTTTAGCGGACGCTGTTTATTTAACGGTCAAGCATTTTACGGGTGAAGCCGTGCCGTGCAGTGTTGTTGAAGGGTGCGAACAGGTTTTGACCAGTTCTTACGCGGAAATTTTCGGCATTCCGCTTGCCGCATTTGGCGCGCTGGCTTATTTTACGGCTTTTTCGCTGGCGATTCTAGCGGCATTCGGAGATCGCCGGATGTGGAATTTATTTGGCGTTCAGGTTGTCCTGATGGCAATATTTACGGCTTGGCTTATTTATCTGCAAGCCTTTGTTATCGAAGCGTTTTGCCAGTTTTGCTTAATCTCGGCGGCGATTACGTTGATTCTTTTGACGATCTTTCTTGTTTCCCGATTTTTACGCGCTCGCTGATTAAATGCAAAACAGATTTACTGTTTTTGAATTACCGCTCCTTTTATTATCTCAACACCCTGCGGAGTTTTAACCAGTTTGCCCGGATTAAAACCCATCACTTCGATTCGTCGAAGAATATTCTGATAAGTTGCGTCGTTCATTTCCGGCTGGCGGCTTAAAATCCAGAGATATTCACGCTTCGGGTCGCCGACGGCGGCGTATTGATAATTCGAATCTAAATCGATAATCCAGTAATCGCCCCAGACGGCATTCAAAAATGATAAAAATCCGGGCGCGAAACGCACTTCGAGTTTAGCATTCGAAACTTTATCGGCGATTTTACCTTCGCCCTTAGCTTTCTCGATTGTGCCATTTTTTACGACGCAGCTGTTTAACACTTCAATTTTATCGGCGCTTTTCAGAGTGTATTCGGCGGTTGTGTTGCCGACGCAATCCTTCTGAAATTTGTTTGGATAACGAGCGATTTCAAACCATTTTCCCGCGTAGCGTTTCAGGTCAACTGACGCGACCGATTTAACTTGAGTCTGACTGATCGAATTGTTCTGCTGGGCGGAAACAAACTTTGAAAACAACATTAAAACAATTATTAAAACCGCAAAATTAAGCCTCTTCACAATAAAATCTCCTTTTATGTTAGAATTTTAGTCATTATTAAATACCCGATAGCTTAACAAAATTTGCTTTTAATCGTTAATAGTTTTTTTAATTTTTAACGACGTTTACATCAGAAACAAAATTTATTATGCCAATTTACGAATACAAATGTTTGGGATGCGGTTCAAACATTGAAAAGATGCAGAAACTTTCTGACGCGCCTCTGGAAACTTGCGAACAGTGCGGCGAAAAATTAGAAAAACAGTGGTCGCTCTCCGGTTTTCAGTTTAAGGGCGCGGGCTGGTATGTAACCGATTACGCCAATAAAAACAAAGGAGTTGAGAAACCCGAAAAAAATAGTGCCGACACAAAAGCCGAAAAAAACTCCGCACCGGAACCGAGCGAAAAAAGTTCAACTACCGAATCAACCGCCAAGGCTGAAACCGCATCAAAGCAGACAAACGAATCTGTTTTAAGCTCAAAAAAAGAGACCCCTTCTAAAAATGATAAAAATGTCTGAGGTTAAAAAAGAAGATGAAATTTTCGGCTAAAAAAATTTTACAGTTCAATTTAATTTTACTGATTTTCGCCGCCTTTGCAGACGCGCAATCGCGACACAGCGCTAAATCCACAATCGACTCTGACGGAACGATTTTAAGCGTTGTCGCGACTCGCGCGAGTGAATCTAAAGAACCGATTAAACTGGAAAATTTATATTTATACGAAAACGACATTGAGCAGAAAATAAAAAATTTGAGCTTTGACCCTTCGCCTTCGAAAATCGTTGTTCTCGTTGATAATTCGCAAACCATCAGGGCTGACGTTGAAGCTCTGAAAAAAGCGACGATGGAATTTGCCTATGAAATTTTTGAAGGCGATCAGCTTTTTGTCATCGGTTATGATGAAAAAGCCGAAATAATCCAGGAATGGTCGGACGACGCGAAAAAAATCGAAACATCCATCGCCACGTTTCGTAAACAAGGCAATCCATATCTTTTTGACGCTTTAAATTCGACGGTTAGCGAAATTTTGATGCCGCTGATGCCCGGAACGCGAAAAACGGCAG
>JACCRD010000106.1 GCA_013813755.1 Acidobacteriota bacterium
GTCGTAATGTGCGGCGTTTGAAACTTCGGATGAATTTTTGCCGCCCACGAAGGAAGCAAGCCGTCTTTCGCCATCGAATAAAAAACGCGCGGCTGTCCCATGACCATCACGACCATTGTCGAACTCAAGCCCAACACCGCGCCGACTTTAATAATCGTCGGAAATACTTGCAGAATCGTTCCCATCGTCGTGCCTTGCGCTCTCTGCAGCGCGGCATCAATAGCGACGGCAATCGGAGCGGCGGCGTTAGTCAAAAGTCTGTAGTCAACCAAACCGACCATAATTCCCGCGACCAGAATGTATAAAACCGTACAAACCGCCAAACTGCCGAGAATGCCGATTGGCATATCGCGCTGTGGATTTCTGGCTTCCTGCGCAGCTGTCGAAACAGCGTCGAAACCGATGTAGGCAAAGAAGATAACTGCCGCTCCGGTCACCACACCGCTAAAACCGAACGGCATGAATTGCGAACACCCTTCGGCTCCCGCAGTGCAGGCGAGTCCCAGATTGTTCGGGTTGACATAGCCGATGCCGGCAACGATAAACAATACGACGACCACGATTTTGACAATCACGATAATCGAGTTAAAACTGGCTGATTCTTTGATTCCTCTGACCAGCAAAGCTGTGACGGCAAGCGAAATCAGAAATCCCGGCAAGTTAAAAATTCCGTAAGCTACACTGCCGTCGGACAGAGTGATTGCCGTTCCCGGAGGCGCAGCGAGAGATGGGGGGAAAGTTATGCCGAGGTCTTTGAGTAAACTAACCACGTAGCCCGACCAGCCGACGGCGACGGTTGCCGCGCCGAAAGCGTATTCTAAAATTAAATCCCAACCTATAATCCACGCTACAAACTCGCCGAGCGTTCCGTAGCCGTATGCGTAAGCCGAGCCGGAAATCGGGACGCTGGCGGCAAATTCCGAGTAACAGAGCGCGGCGAATGCACTAACAATTCCAGCAATTATCATCGAAATGACGACCGCCGGACCGGCATGTTTACCGGCGGCTTGTCCGGTCAGAACGAAAATACCCGTGCCGATAATCGCGCCGATGCCGAGCATCGTCAAATCCAGCGCGCTTAAAGTTTTCTTTAAAGTATGCTCGCCGGTTTCCTGTGCTTCGGCGACGATTTTGTCAATTGATTTTGTCGCAAAAAGAGACATATTTTTCTCCTCACTAAGTTTTTAAAATTAAAATTGCTCTTGTTCGTCCGTTTTCGCGGACAAAAGTTTCCAGATAAAATAAACCGGCACGCCCGACAAAACGATTGCCAAGCCCGGCAGGGAAGTCTGCGTTCGGTAAAACAGAAGCACGACGGAAATCAGCGTCGCCGCTAAAATGTAGATTACCGGCACAAACGGATAACCGAAAGCGCGATACGGACGCGGAGCGTCAGGACGTTTGTATCGAAGAATAAATAACCCAATAATCGTTAAAATATAAAAAATTAAAACAGCGAAAACAACGTAATCAAGTAGAGTTCCGTAAAGATTGCCGTATTCTTCAACGTCCGCGACGACCTTCCCCGAACGGGTGCGCGGCAAAACGAGCAGACACGACCAAACGCACTGCAAAATCAAAGCCACTGCCGGGACACCGTTTTTATTGAGCTTGCTCGTTGCTTTGAAAAATAAACCATCGTTCGCCATCGCGTAATAAACACGCGAACCGGCAAGAATTAAGCCGTTGTTACAGCCGAAAGTTGAAATGATAATGGCGATTGCCATAATCGTCGCGCCGATTGGACCGAAAATCGTTTGCAGCGCGAGCGTTCCGACGCGATCTTCGGGCGCGGTTTGAATTTCCGTAAAAGTCAAAGTAGCGAGATATGCGAAATTTGCCAGAATATAAAGCGAGATGACCAGAAAAGTTCCCAAAGCCAGAGACAGAGGAATGTTGCGCTGCGGGTTTTTGACTTCGCCCGCCGTAAAAGTGATGTTGTTCCAGGCGTCTGACGAAAAAAGCGAACCGACCTGCGCGACGCAAAATGCAACGACAATACCATATAAACCCTGCTCAACCGTGACCGAAGGCAAAAAGGAAGCAAACCAATCCGGCTTGATTTCCGAAACATTCTGCACCGCAAAAAGATTTTCAAAATTACCCGAAAAAGTTCCTGCCGCGCCCCCGATTAAAAGTCCCAAAACAATTAGTACGAATAACGAAAGCGTTTTAGCAGACGTGAAAAGATTTTGAATTATTTTTCCGAGTTTTAATCCCTGCGTGTTCAAAATCGTCAGAAAAATTATCAGCAAGACGGCGACAAACTGCTGAACCGAAAGACTTAAAGCATAACCCGTGGAAAGATTTATGGGAGCGATAATCCACGAAGTCGGCGAAATCGATGGAAACAAAACGCCCAAAAATCTGGCAAACGCCACGCCGACCGCCGCGATTGTGCCGGTTTGAATGACAAGAAAAAGCGTCCAGCCGTAAAGAAATCCCCACAGCGGCGAATAACTTTCGCGCAGATAAACGTATTGTCCGCCCGCTTTCGGCATCATTGCCGCGAGTTCGCCGTAACTAAGCGCGGCAAAAATCGTCAAAATTCCGGTGATAATCCACGTCAAAAGCAGACCGCCGGGCGAACCCGTTTCGCGCCCGATGCCCGCCGAAACAATAAAAATGCCCGACCCGATCATCGAACCGGCGACGATCATTGTCGAGTCAAGCAAGCCTAAACCGCGTATAAAACCTTCTTTTGTTTCAGTCTGTTCCGCAACGTCAGTTGCCATAATTTAATTTTGTGTAAAAAGAAATTTTACTTCGAGGAACTTTTTTGAGTTCCGGAAAATTATAAATTAGTAAAATTCGGAAACGGCGAGATAATCTTTTGAGTTATTATACTTACATTAATGAAACTGTCGAGTTATTTTTTAATTTTCTGTTAAATTCATCTGAATTTCTCAATTTATGAATAAAAATACAAGTTCTTCAGGCGATATGTCGAAGGCGGATTTTCGCCGATACGGTTATGAGATGGTTGACTGGATTGCCGATTACTTCGAGCGTCTGGAAGATTTTCCGGTTTTATCCGCCAACGCGCCGAACGATTTGAAAAAGGTTCTGCCCGAATCCGCGCCGCTCGAAGGCGAGAGTTTTGATGACATTTTCGCCGATGTTGAAAAACTGATTTTGCCTGCTGTCACGCACTGGAATCATCCGAATTTTCACGGTCTTTTTTCAACTTCAACCAGCGCGGCAGGCATCTTCGGCGAAATGCTGAGCGCGACTTTCGATATGAAGGCGATGCTTTGGCGCACCGCTCCCGCTTCGACCGAACTCGAGGATGTCGTGCTTTCCTGGCTGCGGCAGATGATGAATCTGCCAGCGCATTTTGAAGGAATTATCTATGACACGGCTTCGGTTTCGACTATGCACGCGATTGCGGCGGCGCGTGAGAAATTAGATTTACAAATCCGCGAAAACGGAATGAGCGGACGCACCGATTTGCCTCTGCTGCGGGTTTACTGCTCGGAACAAGTTCATTCTTCGATTGATAAAGCCGTGATCACGCTCGGACTCGGACAAAAATCTTTGCGAAAAATCGAAACGGACGCGGAATTTCGGATGATCCCCGAAAAACTGGCTGAAGCCATTTCTGAAGACCGACAAAACGGTTATCTTCCGTTCTGTGTCGTCGCTACCGTCGGTACAACTTCGACGACGAGCATCGACCCGGTCGAAGCGATTGCCGACATTTGCGAGCGGGAAAACCTCTGGCTTCACGTCGATGCGGCGTATGCGGGAAGCGCGGCGATTGTTCCCGAACTGCGAAATTGTTTGAAAGGCTGCGAGCGTGCCGATTCGATTGTGACAAACCCGCACAAGTGGCTGTTCACGCCGTTTGATTTGTCAATTTTGTATTGCAAAGATTTGGAAATGCTCAAAAAAGCTTTTTCGCTGGTGCCGGAATATCTCAAAACCAATGAAGCGACGGCGAAAAACGGAATGGATTACGGCATCCAGCTCGGTCGCCGTTTTCGTTCTCTCAAGCTTTGGTTCGTGATGCGCTATTTCGGGCAGGAGGGCTTGATCGAAAGAATCCGCGAACATTGCCGTCTGACAAAATTACTTGCGTCGTGGATTGAAAAATCAGACAATTGGGAATTGCTCGCGCCGGTTAATTTCGCGCTTGTGTGTTTCCGCGCTTGTCCCGAAAATGTGGGAGATTTGAATGCTTTTAACGAAGATTTGATGAACTCAATCAACGCCTCGGGCGAAGCCTACATTTCGCACACAAAACTTAACGGGAAATTTACGCTTCGGCTTTCTATCGGAAGTATCAGAGTCGAAGAAAAGCATATCGAAAACGTCTGGAATTTGCTCAATAAAAATCTGACTATTTAAAAGAATAATTTACAGCGATGACAGTATTCACAGTAATAAAAAATCAATTTTTTGCTTGTTGAGTTATCCTTTCTATCCCGTTATCCCTGTAAATTTCTTTATTTAACCAAAAATATGAAATTTGCCAAAGAATCAATCATCAAAGCCGCGCCCGAAAAAGTTTTCGCGTTTCACGAACTGCCCGATGCTTTTGAGCGTCTAATTCCGCCGTGGGAAAACGCGCGGGTCATCCAAAAAGCCGACATTAACCAAATCGGCTCACAGGCAATTATCGAACAAAAAATCTTTGGTGTAATTCCAGCGCGCTGGGTTGCTGAACACACGAAATATGAGCCGCCGTTGATGTTTGAAGACGTGCAAATCTCCGGACCATTTAAAAGTTGGCGCCATCAGCATATAATAAAATCGCACGAAACGGGCGCGATTTTGAGAGACGAAATCGAGTTTGAAGCGCCGTTCTGGATTTTTGGCGCATTCGCCGCGCCTTTTTTAATTTCGCCGAAAATAGAAAAAATGTTTGCGTATCGACACGAAGTTACGCGAAAATGGTGCGAAGGAGGAGAATAATTTATGCAAATCGAAACTATTCCGGTAGGAAATTACTTTTTACCGATTGTTCTAAATTTTCAGGATGTTTTGGAAAAGATGAACGATGATGAGTTTGAAAAATTTTGTCGTCACAATCCGGATGTGGAAATCGAATTAACCAAAGAAGGAGAACTCGTTATTATGCCGCCAACCGGAGGACAAACAGGAATCCGTAATTTTTCGTTGATCGGATATTTTTTTAATTGGCTGGAAAAAGACAAAAGCGGAGTCGGTTTCGATTCGTCAACCGTTTTCGTTTTGCCGAACGGTGCAAAACGTTCGCCCGATTTGGCGTGGGCGAAAAACGAAAAATGGAATGCTTTGAGCGACGAAGAAAAGCAAAAATTTCCATCGTTCTGTCCTGATTTTGTGGTCGAGCTGCGTTCGCCTTCCGATTCGATTGTGAATCTGCAAAACAAGATGATGGAATATATTGAAAACGGCGCGTCTCTAGGCTGGCTGATTGACCCGTTTGAAAAAAAGGTTTACGTCTACCGGCAGAATGAAGAAGCGGAAATTTTAGACAATCCATCAAAAGTCAGCGGCGAACCGCTCCTGAAAAAATTTGTTTTAAATGTCAAAAAACTTTGGTAAAAATTATGCTGACCCACATTGTTTGCTGGAAATATAAACCCGAAACGACGCTTGAGCAACGTGAACTGCATATTGCCAAACTAAAAAATCTTCCCACTATAATTCCGAATATTATCAGTTTCAGCGTCGGTTCTGACATTCTGCATCTTGAACGTTCATTTGACACCGGTTTAACGGTGGTTTTCCCCGACCGCGCCGCGCTCGATCTTTACACAAACGATGCCGCTCACCAGGAAGTGGTAAATTTGGGAAGGAAAATCGCGGAACGCGTTGTCTCAGTCGATTTTATTAGCTAACAGTGATCACTGTTTATATGAAGTTGTGGAAAAAAATAGCGATTGTCATTTTCGCCCTTTTACTTTTGGCGCAGATCCCTTTTATTTATAATCGCTACCAGTTTGGTCAGCTCGCCGGTAAAATTTCCACGCTCGAAAATCAAAAAATCAAAACTGAAAATCAAATTTATAATGATTACAAAGGCTCGATTCACGTTCATACGGCAATCGGCGGACACAGCACGGGAAGTTTTGACGAATTAATTTTCGGCGCGACGATAAACGCGCTTGATTTTGTCGTAATGACCGAACACACTTCGGAATTTTTCGATTCTTCCGAGCTAACCCTGCGCGGCTCACATCAAGGCATTTTGTTTGTTAACGGTCAGGAGGTCGAAACCGCCAGCCGTGACCGATTTTTATTATTAAATGGAAGCGCCGAAGCGGGGAAAGCCAACAAAATTTCTACGCCTGAATTTCTTCAACAAATACACGCGGACAATAAACTCGCTTTTATTACGTATCCTGAAAAATACCAAACGTGGGACGCTGATTTTGACGGAATCGAAGTTTTTAGCCTTCATACAAACGCCAAAAATATGAATTTGTATTTTGTTCTGTTTGATGCGCTTTGGTCATATTACAGTTACCCAGAATTAGTTTTAGCAAAATATTTTCAGCGTCCGGGTGAAAATTTACAAAAATTTGACGAAGTCGCGAATCAAAAAAAATCAACTTTGTTTGCCGGAACTGACGCGCACTCGAATATCGGTTTTCATCTTTTCGGCGACGATGCGGGAAATAAAATTATCAATATAAAACTTGATGCTTATAAAACAATTTTTCACACCGTCAGAAATCACGTTCTGCTTGAAAAAGATCAAGAATTTAATCAGGAAAATCTGCTCGACGCGCTCAAAAATGGACATTGTTTTGTTGGATTTGACGTGTTGAGCGAGACAGAAGGCTTTTTCTTCGCCGCGGATAACGGCGCGGAACGAAAAATTATGGGCGACGAAATCGCTTTAACGGAAAATGTGATTTTAAGAGTCGTCACGCCGCAAATCGCGCGGATTGTTATTTTCAAAAACGGCGAAAAAGTTTTTGAAGAAACGAATAAAACAGAAATTAATTTTCACGTAAAAGAAAAGGGAACTTACCGCACCGAAGTTTACATCGATTCGCTCGGCTCTCCGTTCGATAAAATGCCCTGGATAATTTCAAACCCAATCTACGTCAAATAGTGGTAAACGGTAAGTGGTATGTGCTAAGCATTTTGTTTTCCACTTACCGTTTACCACTATTTGACTAGCCAACGCGCAGAGATTTTCCGTCATCATAAAAAGGCAAAACCGACAGTAAATATTTAAGCAGGGATTTCGTAAAAGTAATGAAAAAATTCACAAAAAACTTTGTCTCATTTGCCGGGTTAATTTTAACAGTATTTTTGTTCTCCCCCGCCATCCTCGCCCAGCAAGTTCAGCGTCCGACGTTCGACGTAACGAATTATTTGATGGACGTGCAGCTCGCTCCCAATGAAAATAGATTAAACGCGACGGCGGACGTGACTTTTACCCCGCTCGAAGATACGCGCGCCGTTACTTTTGAACTTAATGGTTCGCTCAAAGTCGAAAGCGTTTCGCTCCAAAATTTATCCGCGCCCGCGTCGTTGCCGAAGGTTAAAAACGCAGTCGCTCCGCCGCAAAACCAGGTAACTTTTATACAGGATCAGGTTGGCGTGTCTGATTTGGGTCCGAGCGTGAAAGTAGATTTTGGCGCAAATGTTACAAAAGGAACGTCCGTTACTTTGCGGTTTAGATACAGCGGTGTTTTAAACAGCCCGCAGGGCGGACCGCTTCTCAATAAAAGATTGGCTGCCGTCGGTAATAACAGCGGTTATTTGATGTATGCGGCGCGTTGGTTTCCGTTTCACGAATACGCGGCGGATCGCGCCACATCGGATATTACAATTTCGGTGCCGGGCGGTTTTCAAATCGTCGGTTTCAGCGACACGGCTCTTAATCAAAATGGCGGAAAATATCGCTTTGTGCAATCGAAGCCTGCGCTTATCGGAAATTTCGCATACGGAAAATTCACAAATAAAACGATGCGGGTCGGTGATTATGAACTGCAGTTTTATACCAAGCCCGGTACGGACGCGCAGGTTGCCGCGTATGGCGAAACTCTGGGACGCGCGCTTGAATTTTACACGAAACAATACGGCGCCCCCGACGGCGGCAAACGACTTATAGTAATTCAGATTGATGACGAAAGCCTTGATTATTATTCGATGCAGGGAATGATTTTTATGGCGGACAAGTTGTTTGAACAGCAGCGCGACATTACGCAGGAACGGCTTCAACGTGAAGCCGCTCTCCAGTGGTGGGGGGTAACGGTTGGTTTGAAATCTTTTGATGATGCGTGGATTTCGCAGGGTTTAGCCGAATTCAGCGCTCAATCGCTCCGCGAAAGCACGGCGACGAGCGCGCAGCTCGACAATTTGCGGCGCGAACTGCTTGAAAAATCTTTGACTTTTGAGCAAACCGCTTCGCTTTCGCGCACGCCGACGGTTCACGAAGATCAATCGGTGGCGTATCAATATTTAATGTTCGGCAAAGGAGCGCTGGTTTTCAAACTCCTTCGTGAGACGCTCGGACAGGAAAAATTCAATCAACTACTCCGCACTTATCTCGAACGGTTTCGCGGCAAAAACGCTTCGATTGATGATTTTGAAAAATTGACGACGCAAGTTGCGGGGCAGCCTTTGCGATACTTTTTCGCAAGGTGGGTTGAAGGCACGGGCGTTCCGGAATTTACGACCGATTACCAAATTATTCGCACCCGCGGCGGCAAATTCGTCACGCGCGGAACCGTTAAGCAGAATTATGACAATCTGCGTCTGCCGGTTGAAGTCCAGCTTCGTGCCGAAGGTGAAAACGAATCTAAAATTGTCAAAATTGACATCGAAGACGCGAGTGCCGATTTTAATATTGAATCAAACGGCAAACCGCTCGGAATCGTGATTGATCCGAACAATAAACTTCTGAGAATTTCGCAGGATTTAAGAGTTTCTTCGATTGCGCGGCGCGGTATCGAACAATTTAAGGAAGGAAATTACGTCGAAGCGCAGCAGCAGTTTGAAGCGGCTCTCAAACTCGACCGTTCAAATTCGTGGATTTATTACCATCTCGGTTTGCTCTTTTTAGAACAGCGCAATTACGATTTGGCGATTGATAATTTCAAAGCTGTTTTGAGCGGAAACTTAAGTCCCGCGTGGCTTTCGGTCTGGTCAAATATCAAAATGGGCAATGCCTATGATGCGAAGGGCGACCGAGCCAGAGCGACCGCCGCCTACAAGCGCGCCGAAGCTCTCGGCGATAACTACGACAACGCGCTCGATGCCGTCAAGCGTTATCAGGCGACGCCGTATGACCCGAAGGAAAAATCAAATACGACGGCGGTTAAATAAGAAGTTCGAGGTTCAAAGTAAAAAGGAAAAGGCGAAAGAGGTTTTGTTTGATCAAAAGCAGATGTCGCTGTTATTGCAAAAACAATTGCGATGGTCATCGCGGACAAAACATTTTTTAATTTTTTATGTTTGAATAAGTTCATTAAAAGTCTCCTCAAAAGGGTAGAAGTTTTTATTGCCTGGTTATAAAATAGAATTCAAACAAAAGCCCCCGGAATCTGCCGAATGTTAAACAAATTTTGACTTTTGCGAAAATAAATTATTGAGTTTAGCCTTCAATGTGCAAGAATATTGGACGGAGATTAACAAGGTGTGAAGTCAATATTAAATCAGTGTTAAAAAATTCAGACTCGAATTTTCAACATTTAACATCTTTTTATGAGGATCAAAGATTCTAAAAATTAGGCGTCTGAAATTTTGTTTTGTGAATTTAAGTTATTCACCGATTTTGGTGAGAATAAAAGCGGTTAAAAATCCGAGAGCTGAGATTAATCCGGCAAAATCGTGCGCTTCTTCAAATGCTTCGGGAATCATCGTGTCCGCCAGCATCGCCAAAATCGCGCCGGCAGCAACGGCAGTCGTTCCGGCAATAATTTCGGCTGAGAAACCGCTGAAAACTGTGTAACCGATAAACGCGGAAACGCCGGAAACAGCAGCGATTCCGCCCCACACGCCAAAAATATACGCTGCCGAACGATTTGCTTTTTTCATTCCCGCGGCGCTCGAGATTCCTTCGGGCAAATTCGACAAAAAGATCGCCGTCACTGTCACCCAGCTCACAGCGCCGCCCGCGATCATACTGACGCCGATAACAATTGATTCCGGTATGCCGTCAAGCAGCGCGCCGACTGCGATCGATAAACCACTGCCGCTGTCTTCACCCTCGGAAGGCTGTTGCTCGCCCGACCTTTTCCGGTGCTTCGCGCCTTTTCTGTTGACCAGCCAGTTTGCCGCAGTAAAAACCGCTGCTCCCCCAAGAAATCCAATCGCCGTCGAATCGAAACCGCCGAGCTTGTGAGCTTCGTCCATCAATTCAAATGACAACGCGGAAATCAGCACGCCGCTCCCGAAAGCCATAATCCCCGCAATAATTCGTTGCGAAATATTAAAGTAAAAACCGATTGCCGCGCCGATCAGAAGCGCTGAACCGGCAACCAATCCCCAAAATCCCGCCTGTAACCAAATTGGAAACATTTTAATTCCTTAAATTTATAATCCTTCGGTTTTCATTTTTCGGACGGACATTTCTAAAATTTCCACTACTACTTGTTCAATTGTTTTCTGTTCTCTTTTAGCCCTTTCAAACAACCATTTATAAATCTCGTCGGAAACTTCTGTGGTCATTGAATGTGTCATCTTTCCCACCTTTCAAACGCATTTTAACACAAAAATCAAATCCTGATGTTACCGACTTTTTCAGGTTTTTTATCCGAACTTGGCTTCAAATAAGGCGACTCCGCTTGCTCGCGTTTGTCCTGCGAATCGGTCGAATGCCAGCGCATCCATTCCGAAGGCGCGTCGAAGGTTTCGCCGCCGTGTGCGGTTAATCTTTGGCGGATGCGGCACATCACGGGCGTGTTGATGCCGACGCCTGAGATAACGGCTTGACCTTTGGTGAGGGCGGGCAGTTCGGCGAGCATCGCTCTCCCTGCGCCTTCGACCGATTGGGCGACGGTTTGCTGGTCAATCGGGTTGACGATTCGCATAATGATTTGCGTCATACATTGCGAGAGAACGTCCTGGTCGAGCTTGCCCGGTCGCTGCGTGATCAGCCCGATGCCGACGCCGAATTTTCTGCCTTCGGATAGAATTTGTTTTAAGATGTTGGTCGAAACGACGCTCGCACCGGCGGGCGCGAAACGATGTGCTTCTTCGAGCAGGGCGAAAACCGGATAATCGAGAAAATTTTCGTTGCCACGCTCAACTTCCTGCCGGACGGTCATCATTCGAGCTTTATTGACGCGGCGCAATAAAGTTCCAACAATAACCTGTTGTTCGTGCTGTTCAATATCGGAGAGCTGCAAAATTGTGCAACGTCCGGGTTTGTAAAGCTCGCTTAAATCAATATGGTCGCTGGCAGTGAAGATGCTGTCGGATTTGCCGAACCG
>JACCRD010000114.1 GCA_013813755.1 Acidobacteriota bacterium
TCAGTGCGCCGCGCTCGGTCGTCGAGTTGACTGATTTGGTTCAAAATCAAATTCAGGAGCGAATTGAGAACGCTGAAGGTGTCGGCGAAGTTCAAATTTTCGGCGGCAGGCAGCGCGAGATAAAAGTTTATGTCAATCCCGACCGGCTTCGCGCATATAATCTTTCCGTCACGGACGTCTCCAACGCGATTCGGACGCAAAACACCGAACTTCCGGGCGGTTCGGTCAATGAAGGCACGCGCACGCTGACATTACGCACGCTCAGCAAAATCACCGATGTTAAGCAGTTTGACGAAATCGTCATTACAACGCGCAATAAGTTTCCGGTCAAAATCAAAGACATCGGACGAGTCGAAGACGGCGGTGTCGAGCCGTCGACCGCCGCCGCGCTCGACGGCGTGCCGTCGGTTTTTCTGGCTATTCGCAAACAATCCGGCTCGAATACTGTCGAATTGATTGCCGACGTGAAAAAGCGAATGGCGGAAATCGTACCGACCTTGCCGCCTGATTTGACGGTTGCGGTTACGCGCGACCAATCTGAATTTATCGAAAATTCGCTCGAAGCAATTGAAGAACATTTAATTATAGGCGGAATTTTGGCGGCTGTCGTTGTGTTTCTGTTTTTGTGGAATATCCGCTCGACGATTATTGCCGCGCTCGCCATTCCTGTTTCGATCATTGCGTCATTTGCCGCAATCGCGGCGCTCGGTTATTCGCTTAATCAGATGACGATGCTCGCTTTAACGTTAATGGTCGGAATCGTAATTGACGACGCGATTGTTGTTTTGGAGAACATCTATCGTTATGTTGAAGAAAAAGGAATGCATCCGTTTCAAGCGGCGGTTGAAGGCACGCGCGAAATTGGTCTCGCGGTTTTAGCAACTACTCTTAGCTTGCTCGCCGTCTTTATTCCTGTTGGATTTATGACCGGAATTGTCGGACGATTTATGTCGAGCTTCGGTTTGACATCAGCAGCGGCGATTGCCGTTAGTTTGATTGTTTCATTTACCTTAACGCCGATGCTCGCCGCTCGATGGATAAAGCCGAAGAAAGATGAACCGCCGAGACGCAGCGACGCAGAGGAAGAAAATTATCCACAGGCAAATACAGATGAACACGGATTAGAAAGTGAAATTCAAGATCCAAAGTCTAAAATCCAAAATCACGGCAGTAAAAATTCCTGGTTTTACGACAAAATTGACCGGAGTTATACCTGGCTTTTGCGACTTTCGATGGCGCGTCGTTGGATTATCGTCGGTTTGTGCGTGGCGGCGATCATCTCGATTTATCCGCTCTTTAATTATGTCGGGATGGCTTTTTTGCCGGACGAAGACGAATCTTCATTTCAAGTTAACCTGCGCGGACCGCAAGGCACGAGCCTCGCCGCCACGCAGAGCATTCTCGACCGTATAGCCCGCGACATCCGCGAGCAGCTTCCGGGTTTGCGAAATACACTGGTGCAGGTCGGCGGCTGGGGCGGCGGCTCAATCAACACCGGAAACGTTAATGTCAGCCTCGTTCCGGTTGCCGACCGCGAAGCGTCGCAAGCTGATTTAATCAATAAAACGCGCGGACTGGTCAAAAAGTATCAATCAAAAGATTACCGCGTGAATGTTTCCGGCTCGTCTTCAATCGGCAACAGTCTCGGTTTAGGTCGCGGCGGTTCGGGCATCGGTTTTTACATCGCAGGACCCGACATTCAAAAACTTGATGAATACTCGAATCAACTAGTCGAAAAATTAAGAGCTGATGAAACCTTCCGCGATGCTGACCGCTCGCTCGAACTTGGAAGCCCTGAAATTCGCGTCACTATTGACCGCACGACGGCGGCGGATTTGGGTGTCAAAGCCGGAGATGTCGCGCAAGCCTTAAACATTCTTTCCGCCGGTCAGCGCGTTTCGACTTTCAGCGAAGGCTCAGACCAATTCGACGTTCTGGTGCAGGCGGACGAGCCTTTTCGCCGGACGCGCGACAGTTTGAAGTATTTCACGGTCACTTCTGCAAACGGCGGAACGGTTGGTTTAGAAAAACTTGTAAAGCTCGAAGAAGGTTTGAGTCCGGCTTCGATTAATCGCCTTAATCGTCAGCGACAAGTTACGATTTCTGCCAGCTTACCGCCGAACGCTTCGGAATCCGACGCGCTTGCCGTGTTGCAGAAACACGCCGCGTCGCTCAATTTGCCGCAGGAATATCGCACGGGCATAACCGGACAATCGCAGGAATTACAACGCGCGTATGACTCATTTATGCTGGCTTTTCTACTCTCGTTTGTCTTTATGTATCTGATTTTGGCGGCGCAGTTTGAATCGTTTATTCACCCGATTACAATTTTGCTAACACTTCCGCTTTCCATACCGTTTGCCTTGCTTTCGACTTTGATTGCGGGACAAACGCTCAATATCTTTTCCGCGCTCGGCATTCTTTTGCTGTTCGGAATCGTCAAGAAAAACGCGATTTTGCAGATTGACCACACGAACGGTCTTCGGGCTAAAGGAATGGAACGCTACGATGCGATTATTCAAGCAAACCGCGACCGCTTGCGTCCGATTTTGATGACGACGATTGCTTTGGTTGCGGGAATGATTCCGCTCGTCGTCGGAAGCGGTGCAGGCGCAGCAACTAATCGTTCAATCGGTATTTTAGTCGTCGGCGGACAATCAATGTGTTTACTGCTGACGCTTTTGGCAGTTCCGGTATTTTATTCGATTTTTGAAGACATTCAAGAATCAACAATCTGGCGGCGCGTCGGCGGAAGATTCGCCGGATTCGGACAAAGGTTCAAACCAATGCGGGAAAAATTAGCGAATGCGTTCGGCGTTTTTACCCGCAAAAAGAAACGTGCCGAAACAACGAATTCGGTAAAAGTCAGAAAGGAAAGTTATGTCGAACAAGTTTCAAG
>JACCRD010000228.1 GCA_013813755.1 Acidobacteriota bacterium
TACTTTTCACATCCGGTTATACCAATTATACCGATGAAGCGGAGGGCGGCGCGCTGGAGTCGGGCGGGAACTTTATCCAGAAGCCGTTCACCTTTGACGCCTTAGCCTCTAAAATTAGAGAATTACTGACCGCCGCAGAAAGCTGACGAGAACGACGAAATTTTTGAAGGACAAAAGCTAAATCACCAATCGAATTACGAATGCCGGAATAGTTTTTTTAACTCGTAAAGGAGTTCTGTTGATATTTCATTTAAGCCAAATTACCGTCTGAAGCAGTTTGTCCAAATATTGAAGCCAGCTTGTTTTGAACATTCAGGCTTTTTATTTTACGCCGACGAGTTCAACAATAAATATTAAAGTCGCGTTTGGCGGAATTTCGCCATTGCCCGCGCCTTTCGCGCCGTAGCCGAGTGCGGGCGGAATAATCAACATCGCCTTATCGCCGACGCGCAGTTTCGCAATGCCTTCGTCCCAACCTTTGATCACTCGTCCCATACCGAGCGGAAACGAAATCGGCTCATTTCGGTCGAGCGAGCTGTCGAATTTCGCGCCGCTCGTGAGCAGTCCGGTGTAATGAACGGTGACGGTTTTTCCCGCTGCTGCCTGCTCGCCGCTGCCGCGTTCGGTGATGATGTAGCTTAGTCCTGAAGCGGTGGTGGTTGCGATTGATGTTGAAGTCGTATTCATAGGTCTTCGTTTTGGAACGGATATTTTTGTCCGCGCAATTCTGGTTGTTCTGACGATTTTTGATTTGCCGCGGCGAATCGTCGTGGTTTTCTTTCTCGTCTGTCCGGAGGCGGCGCAGGTAAAGACAAATATTATCAAAGTCGCTAAGATAAATGTTTTTTTCATTGTTGTTAATTTGCGCTTGTTAAATTTTATTGATTATTTATACCAATCCGCGTGCAAAGCCCAACCGAAACAGCGCAGACACATTGTCCATTTCCACTGATGAGTGCAGCCCGGACATTTTCCGCCAGTTGCGAAAGTGTTCCATTCCGTTCCGCAGGCGTCGTAAAAATATTCAGGATGTCCGCAACTCCCGCAAGTCCAACGAGTTAAAGACTTTGGCTGCCACTCGCATAAAGGGCAGCGAATTCTACTAAAGTCAGTCGCGTCTTCGTCAAGCAGTGAAGTTCGCTTAGCGATTTCTTCCAAATTTAAACTTCTTTGCAAAAGTGAAAATGTTGCTTTTGCCGCAAACAGAGTAATTATTTTTGCTTTAACGCTGTTCGTTCTCCTGCTCATTTCGTTTTGGCGCGTTTCGCCGGTTTCTTTCGTTTTTTGTGGTCAGCGGGTTTGTCTTTGCGTTCATAAAATTTGCTTTTGGGTCTTTTTTTATCTCTGTCCGGTCTGCCGCGCGGGACTTCGCCGGCTGCCATGTCGCGTTGGGCGGCGATGCGAATGTTGGCGTTATCGCCGCGGATCCGCGTGTTTCGCATTTCGTGCAAAACTTGTTTGACATATTCCGAAGGCACGTCAACGAGCGTAAAACGGTCGTAGATGTCGATGCCGCCGATGGCTTTGCCGGGGACGTTGCCTTCGTTGGCAATCGCGCCGACGATATCCGCCGGACCGACTTTGTTTTGCCGCCCGACTTCCATAAACAGGCGCACCATTCCTTCTCCAAGGTGCGCGAGTTCTTCGGGTTCCGGTTCGATTTTTACTTCAATCGGTTTGTCTCCGCCCGCTAAATAAACGGCGGCGGCAGCAATTTCGGCAATATCGCACTCGCTTTCTTCGGCTAAATCTTCAACAACCGATAAATATAAATCGAGTTCTTCTTCTTTTAAGGCTTTGAGAATTCGTTCCTTTAGAAGCGCCACGCGCCGCGCCGAAACGTCTGCCTGCGTCGGCATTTTCATCGGTTCGATGTTTTGCCCTGTATATTTTTCGATGTCGCGTTTCATACGCTGCTGGCGCGGGGTAACAAACAAAATCGCTTTTCCTTCGCGTCCGGCGCGTCCCGTGCGCCCGATGCGGTGAACATAGGATTCAGTATCGCTCGGCATATCGTAATTGACGACCGTGCTGATGCGTTCGACGTCCAGACCACGAGCTGCGACATCTGTCGCGACAACGATTTCCACTTGTCCGCCGCGCAACCTGCGAATCACGGTTTCACGCTGATTTTGATTCATATCGCCGTGCATGGCTTCGGCGGCGTACCCGCGAGCCTGAAGTTTCTCGGTCAAATCAGCCGCGCCGACTTTTGTGCGGTGAAAAATCAAAACCGCCTCGCCCGGTGTTGAATCGGCTTCGAGAAGGCGCGTCAGAGCGTCGGCTTTTTGCCCTTCGGAAACATTGACATAAAACTGTTTAATCGTCGGAACTGTCAAAGTTTTATGTTCGATTTCAACATTTTGGGGGTTTTTCAGATAACGGTCGGCAATCCTCCGAATCGGGCGCGGCATCGTCGCTGAAAAAAGCGCGGTCTGGCGATTTTCAGGCGTTTGTCCGAGAATCCATTCGACATCATCGATAAAACCCATCCGCAGCATTTCGTCGGCTTCATCCAAAACTACAAATTTGAGATTTGAAAGATCGAGCGTCTCGCGCCGCATATGATCCATAATGCGCCCCGGCGTTCCGACGACAACCTGCACGCCTCTCTGCAAACCTTTTATTTGCTGGTAAATAGATTGTCCGCCGTAAACCGGCAGCACACGGATATGTCCGATGTGCTTGCCGTATGTGTGAAATGCCTCGGCAACCTGAATTCCAAGCTCGCGCGTCGGCGTTAAAACGAGTGCCTGTACCGCGCTGCTTTTCGGTTCGATTTTGTGCAGAATCGGCAGTGCGAAAGCCGCAGTTTTCCCGGTTCCGGTCTGCGCCTGACCGACAATATCGCTGCCGCCGAGCAGCAGCGGAATCGTCTTCAGCTGAATGGGCGAAGGCGTTTCGTAACCGATATCGTTGATTGCTTTGAGCAGCGCCGCGTTCAAACCGAACTGGTCGAACGAGGCGGTATCATTTTTGTCGTTTTCTTCTGTTTCGTCTGTTTGTTTGTTCATTAAATAACCTATGCTTTCTATAATACATCAACTGCGTTAATCAGTGTTTGCCTGACAGAAAAAACAGAATAGCAACCGATTTATCTAATAGCAAAACTGCTTTAACTAATATCTTATAAAAACAAAAGCGCATTTAAACCACAGATTTTCACAGATGAACATAGATTAAGAAACGACCAGAAAATCAGGCTTTATCTCTTCTTAATCAGGTATCGGTGTTCATCTGTGAAAATTTGTGGTAAAAAAGTTTTATAAAATAATTCTGTTCTGTTTTTATCTAAATTTTTATCAAACGAAAAAGGAGATTTATGCCAGATTGCAAATTATACGGCGGTATCACAAGAAAAGAGTTAAACAATCTGCGGCAGGATTTGGCTAAGGAAGGAATCACCATTCCGCCCGGCGACGACGTTGAGGTGCAGGGACCTTACGGCATTCAGTTGCGGGCGATTTACGTTGAAGAGAAGGAAACTTTGAAAATTTGTATCACAAGCAAGCCTTTTTATATACCCGAATCTTCAATCTGGAAAATCGTTGACACCGGTACCGCGCCGTATGTCGATTAGTCACTGAATTAATAATTTTAACCAACTACTTTCGCTCTTGTGTATTTTCATTTAAGAATTGTAGTAGCGCGTGTTGAACTACTTGCGAACCCCAGCCGTTAAAGTTGTAGTCAAAGCCATGTTGCGCATATGGAATAAAAACAATTTTGTGAGACACTTTCGATTCTTTTAATTTTTCGCCAAGAAGATACATATTTTCGCTGCGCACAAGCTGGTCTTGTCCGCCGTGAACAAGCAGTGTCGGCGGTGTCGGCGCGGAAACATGCGATGTGGGTGAAGCAAGCGTGAAACGTTCTTTTATTTCAACCGATTCGGTCGGACTTCCGCCGATAAAACGCCTTAAGGTCGCCGGACCATCAATCACAAATCGGTTTGCCGGATTTTCATAACCCCACAATAAATCAATCGGCGCGTAAAGGGACGCGACGGCGCGAACATTTTCATTATAAGTTTGCGATGCATCCGCCGATGATTCTAAATTATTTTTAGTTTCAGTTTGATGACAATTCAGAGGAAGCCGCGCATCACCAGCTGTGTAAGCGGCAAGCAACGCGAGATGTCCACCGGCGGAACGACCCAAAATGGCAAGCCGTTCGGGAGAAATATTAAACTCCGGCGCGTGCTGCTTAACCCATAGAACTGCACATTTTACATCGCCGGTTGCCGTCTGCCAGTTCGGCTGTGGAGCGAGCCGGTAATCAATATCAAAGACAGCAAAACCCTGCCCGGCAAGCCAACGGTTCCACTGCGGAAAATCATTTCTCGCCCCCGCGCTCCACGAACCGCCGTGAACGACAATCACGCCCGCGCCGCGGCTTTTTATGTCGTTTGGCGGCAAATAAACATCCATTTGCAGCGCGTCTCCGTCAACGTCTGCAAACGTTCGAGTCGTAAAATCATTCTTTTCTATTTCGAAATTATTGTTCGTTTCGCTCCGAAATCCTGAAACATATTGCCCGAGCGAAAGCGAAATGCCTTCTTTTTGTGCTGTTAAAAGTGTGCTGCAAAACGGATAGAGAGAAATTAAAATTGCGACTGCGCCTGTAATGATTGGAAAGAAATTAGACTTTCTGCTTTTGTCAGCAGATCGAAAACCGAGAAAATCGAATAAAATACCCATCAGCGCGAGCGCGCCGAAAACCAAACTCCATTCACTCGTCAAAACGGAAAAAAGCCAAAGATTATAAAAGGGCGCGGGAACGACAATCCAAACTACGGCAAGCAAAGCGGTTACGCTAAATAATAAGGACAGAAATTTTATCGTATGAATCAGAAAGTTTGGTATCCGGCGCATCAATTTAAATTTTATAACTAAACGCCTGTTCCGTGTAATGCAATTTAAAAATTAAATAGGGAAACAAGTAATGTTGTCTCCCTAATCTTTTCTAAATTCTAGTTGCAGGCAGCTTATAAATTGAAGTTATACAAAATCAAGCCGGTTACTTTGACTTTTTGGTCGGACAAAGTG
>JACCRD010000116.1 GCA_013813755.1 Acidobacteriota bacterium
TATTAAAACATATTCGATATTGTATTTGTTCAGCAAATTTTCGGTTGCCGGTCCGCCCGCATAAATTTGTTTGAGATCGTTTTCGCGCTCGCCGTAATCAATGCCGTACGAAGAAAGATGACCGACATAACGCATCAGAGAACGTCTCCCGGATAAAACAACGGCGGAATTAAACGTCGGCGCATTGAGAAACAGGGAATTCGGCGCGGTTCTTTGCTTGATTTGTTCGGCAACTTTTATTGCATCCCGGTCAAATACCTGGTTATTTAATACCTGGTTATTTATCGCTCTTGAAACGACGCGCACTACATCGAGCGCACCGGCTAGAATCAGTATCAGCAAGCAACCAGCAGCAACAAATTTCAAAAGATTGTTTTTATTCCAGAGCCACGCTAAAACAGCCGCAACAAATGGAATCGAAGCGACAAACCAGTAAATTAAAACCTTTATATTATCCCATTCCCACGGCGCGAGTTTGATCGCATTTGAAAGTAAAAATAAAAATACAAACGGTAAAAAAAAATACAAATGGCGAATAGTGAATGGTAAATGGTAAATTTCTTTATTATCTTTCACCGGTCTTAATTCGCGCGAATCGGCGTTTATCAGCGGTTTATCTTTTTTGTTCTCTTCGGTTGAATCCTTACTTTTTAGCATTAACAAAAAAGTTAAAATTAACAGCGGTATAAAAATCCCCGTATTTTTCAACCAAAACCAGACGATGTTTGTATCTTGCGCATCCCAACCAAAGTGCCAGTCGATAAATTTCGTCAGATGAGTCGCGCTGCCCGTCATCACCCAGACGAGTTCCGGAACGGCGACGATCAAAACACCGACCGCGAACGCAATCCATTCACGCCATTTATTCAAACTTAAAAAAAACAAAAATGCGCTGACAACAAATAAAACAAACAAACTGTGCGCGTGAACCAGCGGCAGCGTTCCGGCGAGCAAACCAGCGAAAAGAAAAGTGGTAAGTGGAAAGTGGAAAGAAGAAAGCGCGATTTTGTTTGATTCGTCTTGTCCCTCCGTGTAAGTTTCTGCGCTGTGTTTTTTGGCGGCGAATAATTCCCACAGTTTCTGCAGAACAATAATTGTCAGAGGCATTCCCAGCAGAAGGCTCCTTTGAGTAATAAAAAGCGTGTTCAGAGAATTGCCCCAGCGAAATTGTTCGCCGATGGTATAATCGCGCGGCAGGTTTCCGACGAATTCAAAAAATCCCTTTGTTCCTTCCCAGTATTCTTTGAAAAACCACAAAAAGCCGAGTCCGCCGCTGAAGAATAATAAAACGGGCGCAATTTTTCCGGCGAGCCGGCTGCCGGTTAATTTGCATGTGAATCTTTCTAAAACGACGAGTAGGGAAAATGCCAGAGTTACATTTTGAATCAGCATCGCGTCGCGCACATCCGCGCCCAATTTGACAAAACTCGCCGTTATCAAATCAGCAATAAACGGATAAGAGAATTTGGCGAAAGCGTAAGAAGGATTGTCGGGCGGAAAATTATTTCCTTCGGTAAAAGAAAATATCGCGCCAAGATGAAACGGTAAATCGCCTAAATTGTTTGACGCGCCGGTCAAAATTCCGCTCGTCGTTTCAAGCATCGCGCGTTCAAAGAAAAGCCAGAACAAAATTAAAAAGAAAGCATAATAAACAAATCCGAAAATTCTTTTCGTTTCCGCTCCAGCTAAATTTTCTTTTGCTCGACTGAAATCTGAAAGTAAATTTTGCCGCAAAATGTTTTTGTAAAAAATGATTAGAGGAAATAGACTTAGAAGCACGGAGAGGGAAATCGTCAGCGGAGTAAAGCCGAAAAAACACGCCGCCAAAAAACAAATTAGTCCAAAAACCGTCGAGCCGATGACGTTGCCCGCACAGACGCGCCACAAAACGGATTCATCTTTTGACAACAGATAAGTCAGGCTAAAACCACCGACGGTAATTAACAAAATAAAAAGTATAGAAAGAAGCATATTTTTCCGGGGCGTGAGAAAACGCTTTCAGACTTGCGCTGATAAATTTTTTTCGCCAAGTTTCAAATGAATTATCAGTCCGCGCTTTTCTAACAATATAAATTACCTTAAAACTGCCTGAAGACAAAATTTTACAAAACTTTTCCGCGCTCAAAAATTTATTGAAAAAAGCTATCAAAGTCAGTTATACTCTTCCGGTCAATCATCAGCTTTTCCAATTTCACTCTGAGGTGCGCAATGAAAAATGTCTTTTTTCCGGTGTCTCTATTTTTTCTTTTAATTGTCTTTTCGATTTCTACAGCGACAGCGCAGAAATTTATCGAAAAAAATCCTTCTTTCCTGTTCGAGTTTGGAAACGCGCAAAGTTCGCCGTCGCCGAATTTTGCAAACGACTCGCAGAACGCGCAAATCAAAGATATACAAATTTTCGGCGAACGTTCGGGTATTGCCTTTACGCGCTCCGCGCTTTTCCGCACTGACGACAGCGGCACGAATTGGCGCGAAATGATTGTGCAGAAAGATTATTCGGAGACAATCAGCGCGGTTTTATTTGCCGATGAAAATATCGGATGGGCAATTTTAGCCGACGCACAAAACTCGCGTCTCAACATTTCCGCAACAAATGACGGCGGAAATTCCTGGACGAAAACGCCGATTCAAATAAGAAGCGAAGATTTATCAATCGCTGATTTTGGAAATATTTATATTGCTGTTCTCAGTGGCGGTGATTTAAATTTATCCGTTTCTATAACGACAGGTTCTAACTTTGCCGGAAAAATTATTTACAAATCAGAAGATAATGGACGGACTTGGAAATTTGTCGAGCGCTCGGTGGAGATTCGCCGTAACGACGACGTTTCTGCCCAGCAGAAAACTGGAAATTGGATTTTAAAAACCGGTGGAAAATGCGCGGGCGCGAAAACCGGCTGCGTTCAGGAAACAAAAATCTTTAACGGCGCAGACGAAATCACGCCACCCCAAATCAAAAAACTTGCTCGCCTCGAAAAAGAAAACGCTCAACTCGAAGCGCAAAATTCCGTCTTCGCCCAGCCGCCGGGCGGCTCGACGCGTATCAGCATTAACCGCGGATTTGACAAATGCACCGCCGCGCCCGTCTCGCAGATGCAAATTTGGTGGGACACTTCGCCATTTTATGACGTGAACATTTATATGTCAGGCAGAAATCGCGGCTGTCAGCAGCCGCAACTGACGGCGGCTTGGGTTGATCAGGTTTCACGGATGGGCTGGGGCTTGATCCCAACGATTGTCGGCTACCAGTCGCCGTGTACGAGCAGCACCACTACCGCCAAACACAGTTATGATTTGGCAACCGCCGAAACGCAGG
>JACCRD010000126.1 GCA_013813755.1 Acidobacteriota bacterium
AAATACGCCGACGCGCGCGGGCTTCACAAAGGCGCGTATATTTTAGCCGAAGCCGAAAACAAACAAGGAAAAGCCGCCGCGCCGAAATTGATTATCATCGCAACCGGCACGGAAGTCGGCTTAGCGATGCAGGCGCGCGAACAGTTAAACGCCGACGGCACGCCGACGCGCGTCGTCTCGATGCCGTGCTGGGAATTTTTCGACGAGCAAACCGCGAAATACAAAGAATCCGTCTTGCCGTCAAACACGCGAGCGCGTCTGGCAATCGAAGCGGGCGTTTCATTGGGTTGGCATAAATACGTCGGACTTGAAGGCGACACGCTGACGGTTGACCGATTCGGAGCAAGCGCGCCTGCCGAAGATGTTTTCAAAGAGTTCGGTTTTACGGTTGAGAACGTCGTGAAGAAAGCGAAAAAGTTGATTTGATTGTATGAGACTGCATACGGATTTTCACGATTATTACGATAATGCGGTTGGATACGGCATTGACGAAAATGTCTTTTACAACCGCTTTACCAAAAAAGTCGAAATTCTTGTCAAATCTCTTTTCGATCACGCGGGAGTAAACGGTGGTTTACTTGGTTTCTGCGGAACGATTTATCCATTCACTTTATTTGTGAAATATGAAAACTCCGAAATTGTTGATCGCTACTGTGCATACAATATAGAAGAATACGAAAAAAAAGCAGATGAATTGAGAAATGACAGCTCTCATTTTAGTCGTCGTTTCGCTGATCGCTACCGAAAAATGCAATCAAAACGCAGAGAGAATCAAGAAACAAAAGCTAAACAATTTTTTATTGATTGGTATTCTCAAAGCAATGACATTTTTCTCGAATTTAAAGTTCCAATCTGGACGGTTATGTTGGGCAGAACTCCAAGTGCAGGTTTAATTAATCCGCGCTTGAAAGATTACGGATTCGACCGCATCAAAGATTCGTTCACGGCGTTTCAGGAAATTTCAATGTATCTTTCAAACATTCTTGTTGAACAAAAAGAAACTGCTGTCATCGAAGACAAATTCAGAATCGAACAACACGGTTTCGATTTAAAGAAGAGTTTTCGCAAAGAGAAAAAACAGTAAATTTTTAATTTTATGTCATCTGTAAAGTCTATTTTAATCGAACAATTTACCGCTTGTTACGACGAAAACGGTTGGTTTGTCGCGCTGAAAAATGCGGTGAAAAATCTGACGGCGGAACAACCTCAAATCAATTTTTAACCATCTCTTGGAATTTTACCGCGTCTTCAGTCATCCGGATATTGTTAAAAAAAATATACGATAATTTATTTTTCGGCAGCAGCGCGGCTAAATCTTCTAACTCGTCGGCTTCGTATTCGTAACGCCAACCGCCGCGTCCGTGCAGTCGGTAATAACATTTTTCGGGCGTGACGGTTTGCGCCGCGAACGGATCGACGACGTGCCATAAGTTGTATTCTTCACAAATTCTTTTGACAATATTTTCGTCCCAATCGCCGCGCGGCTCCCACACGAAATTAAACTCTTTGCGCTCAATGCCGGAGAAGAATTGCTCTAAGTTTGAAATGTTTTCCTGATACGGTTTAAAGCTTGCCGGACATTGAAATAAAATTGTTTTTGCTCGCAGGGCTTTTGCGCACACAAGAGTTGTTTCCCACGCTTCTTTGACGATTGCAGTCGGTTGGAAACGCCCGGCTTCTTCGCGTTCGGTTTCGGATAACTTCTTTTTTAAGCGTTTATAAGTCGGACTTTTTGCTTCGTGAGTGATTAATTGCCAGGCTTTGACGGTAAACTCAAATTCGGGTGGAACCGCTTCGCGCCAACGCTCGAGCGTGGCGATTTGTGGAGGTTGATAGAAGGTTTGTTGAACTTCCACCGAGGAGAGAAGCTGCGCGTATTCGGTTTTGTTGGTACGAAACCCGCACGTGCCGATTTTTACATCGCTCTTCATACGCACTTCCTTGGCAGTTAAAATTACTCAGCTTTTGACGTTTTTCCGCGCCATCGCCATAAGTTCTTCGGGCATCCATTTGCTCAAATTTTTAGCTTCGGCTTCGGCGATGCCTTTGTGTCGATTGCGCCATTCTTTTTCCGGAGCGTCTTCGCGCATCGATTCTTTCGGAAAATTCTCGACCTGTTCGAGGCTAATGATAATTCCGTGCGCGATTTCCGCCCAGTCTTCGGTTTGGATTCCGCGCAAAACTACGGGAAGCCCGGCTGTCCAATCTTCTTCGGGCGCGATATTGTCATATTCAGGAATGGTCAATTGCGCGCTTGAGGGAAAAGGTTTTCCGTCAAATTCGCTGATGATTTGTGATTTAATATCTTTATACGAAATGTTGGCGTTTGACTCTCTGATGGCGAGCGCGCGCCGAAAAATATTGGATACAGTCGTTTGATCTGGCATTATTTTGCTAAAATCTCCTAAAATTATGAAAGAAAAATCAACCACAGATTAACACAAATAAAATGGATATTGGAAAATCCATAAATGATAATGAAAACTTTGATTTTAAAAAGTTCTTTAACTCCAATACACTTTTAACTTTAATAGACCTTCGACGTTATCCCTAAAAATTATTTGTGCCGAACGGTCGGCGGCTGTCAAATTCTTATGCGAAAATTTATTTATCAGCTTCATCTGTGGCTCGGACTCTTTGTTTCAATTCCGGTTTTGGCGTGGGCGGTGAGCGGTTTTCTATACGCCTTGCCAAACACGGTCGAAGGCGGGAAAATTGACG
>JACCRD010000130.1 GCA_013813755.1 Acidobacteriota bacterium
TGTCGCCGCCGTCAATAGATTTATATATCGAACTGCCCGCGCCGCCAGATTCAAACCCCCAGGGCGTTCTCTTCACCTGCCACATCGCGGCATACAAAACGTTTGCGTTTGAAGGGTCAAAAACAAGATCAATCGCGCCGGTTTTATTATCGCGGAAAAGTATTTTCTGCCACGTTTTGCCGCCGTCTTTTGTTCTGAAAACGCCGCGCTCATTATTGTCTGCCCAAAGATGTCCGATGGCGGCAACGTAAGCGACGTCAGGGTTTTTCGGATGAATGCGCACACGCGAGATTTGGCGCGTATCGCCTAAACCCATAAACTTCCAGGTCTTTCCGGCATCAGTCGATTTATAAACGCCGTCGCCGTGCGAGACGTTTCCGCGCACGGTTTCCTCGCCCATTCCGACATAAATTATGTTCGGGTCAGAATCAGCGACGGCAATCGCGCCGACCGAGCCGGTTTTGAAAAAGTTATCGGAAATCGGCTCCCAATTTACGCCTGAGTCAATTGTTTTCCACACGCCCCCGCCCGTCGCGCCGAAATAATAAACATTCGGCTGGCTCGGCACGCCCGTCACTGCGCCAACGCGCCCGCCGCGATGCGGTCCGATGGCGCGATACTGAAAATTTTTGAGCGGATTTGCGCTTTTTGCGGGCGACGCATCCGGCGGAATCGGCGAAGTCTGCGGTGCGGGAGCAAAACGCGGCGTCGGCGAAGCCTGCGCTCCCGGTGTCCGCGGCATCTGCTGCGCTTCAGGGGTCGGTGTCTGCGCCTTAATCGAAACAAAGGACACGAAAAATAAAGAAAGCGACAAAAAGACTAGCGGTTTTATTTCTACTTTCAAGATAGAAACGAGAGAAAAAGACGATTTACACATCGAGAATTTTTTCCTTATTAGTTGGTTTGAATTTTTTTTGAAGTTGAACGAATAAAAAGAATTTAAATTAATGTTGCGAGAAATGCAATGAATATTTACACGTGCCGCAGTAAAAATGTTGTATAAAAAATAATTTCACAGTCGAAGCATTAAAAAATGTTGACATTGAAACTGGAACAAATGCAGGATGGTGAAGAAATTAAGGAGCAAGCAGCGTAAAGGGGTAAAACGACAAATTTCGACAGACTGTAAAAGCAAGTGCAACCGCTAAAAAGCTCCAAATTACCGTGGAAGAAAATTTTGGAAAATTGAGACCGCGTCCACGCGCGCAAATAAAAATTAACGCTAAAAATAAATAAAGGAAGAAAAATAAATAAATCGGCAGCAACGCGTTAAACTGCAGCGCGGTCAACATGTCTCCGTGAAAGAAAGCGTGAAAACCGCGCGTTAAACCACAGCCCGGACATAAAATTCCCGTCACCGAATAAAGCGGACAAACGGGGAAAAAGCCTGCCGTTGTCGGATTAAAACGACCAACAATGAACGCGCCGGTCATTGTCGTAACAACTCCGGCGCCAGCCAAAATGCGTTCGATTGTCGAAAATTTATTTTCCGTCATTTATCAATCGTAAATTTTTTGACGATTATTGATTTCTGATTATTTTTGTCATCAGCAGATTGATTTGCGCCATATCTTCGTTTGTAGTTTTTGACTTCTCCAAAATTGTCAAAACTTTTTGCAGTTCAGTCAGAAATTCCGGTGAAACTTTGTCTGGAGCAGATTGAATTTGCCCGCGCAGTGCATCTAAAACTCTCTCTCGGTCGTTCGAAAAACGGATTTTCGATAATGCATTGCTTAAACTTATGCCGGTATTAAACTGCCACAGATTTAATTCATCACTTCCCAGACGGCTTTGCAGCGATGCGATTAGTGATTGAGAAATGGCTATCTGCTCGGAATTCGGTTGTTTATTCGGGTCGACGGCGTGTTCGACAATCATTCTTTTGACAGTTGTGCCATCCGGTCTTTTTTCTGTCGTTTCGCTAATTTTTCTTCCGCTCAGTGGACTTGGAGCATCAGCCTGTTTGATTTCCGAAAGTTTTTGAAGCTGCTCTTTTTCCGTTGTCCATTCAATTTGCAGCACTTTGCCGATTGAATTGGTATTTAGAAACATCAGCGACGGAGCATGTTGGGCGGTTGCCAAATCGTGACCAACTTTCAGCCAGCTGGGCGCTTTGTCAGCGACGAAATTATAAACAATAATGCCGGTCACTGTGACGGGTTGACCCGAAAGCTGCGTTGGAGAGAATTTTGATTCACGCGCGGCGTTGACGGCGGCGGCTCTGAGCAGCGGGTGACCCGAAACAGCCGCAGCGGAAACCACATCGCCAGTTTCGTTAATGGTTACGTTAACATTGACCGCGCCTTCCGCTTCGACGGCTCGGGCGGCTGCCGGATATGCTGGTTTCGCTAGTGTTAAGGCTTTTCCATTGAGCACTCCGACGGAAATTTTTCGCACCTCATTTGTCGTGGTTTGTGCCGAAATAATTTGAACGCTCAACAAAAAGATTGAAACGAACAAGAGAAATTGTTTTTTCATATTTACCTCCGATTTGATAGAAATTTATGTGTAAATTTTAGAACTTATTTTCATAAAGGTAAAGAGTTTTTATCGGTGCCAAACTTAAAATACATTCGCCATTTGCATAAACAGCGCGTCGGCGGCGATTTTGCGATTGATATTAACATTGAGTCTTTCGCGCAGAGTCTCGATTTCCGTTAACCACATTGGGAGAATTTTGTGATGAGCGCGGGCAGACAGCTTTTTCAAATCCTGCAAAATATCAATGTTCACCAAATTTTCCTTTGCCCCGCCGAGCCGGAGCAACCAGATGTCGTGAATCAGCGTCTGCAAAATTTCGAGCCGCGTTTCATATTCGTCTTTGATTTTCGGGTCGTTCATTTCTTCCGCCACGCGTAGCAGCGCGGCGCGGTCTTTTATAATCAATAAACTTTCCAGAACGCGCAACATAGTTTCGCGTTGCCCGCGAAACTTTTCCAAATCGGTGTTGAGCGCGTGTCCGACGCTGCCCTTTGAGAGTTTCGACAAAAGTTCCGCGTCAACAGGCGAGAATTTTTTAGTGGAAAGCAGGCAGCTTTCGATTTGTTTGGCTTCGATTGGCGCGAAACGAACCGTTTGACAGCGCGAACGAATCGTCGGCAGAAGCGCGTCGGGGCGCGATGTAATCAAAAATAGATAAGTCGTCGAAGCCGGTTCTTCCAGAGTTTTAAGCAAGGCGTTCGAAGCGGATTCGTTCATTTTATCGGCTTCATCAATCAGAAAAAATCTGGCTTCGGCTTCAAACGGGCGAAAATTCGCTTCGGTTTCAAGCTCGCGAATCGCGTCAACCAAAATATTTTTATTAAAAGGAATTACCAGACCAACATCAGAATGCTCACTGAAAATCACACGCTTAAAGCCGTCTTTGTCTTCAGATTTGGGAAAAACAAATTTGTCGGCGCGTCGGCAGGCGGAACAAATGTCGCACACTTCACTCATTTTCGGATTTTGACAGACAAACGCTTTCGCTATTTCCATCGCGAATTGTTTTTTGCCGATTCCTTCCGCGCCCGCAAACAAAAGTGAATGCGGGACGCGCTTGTGTTCAATCAGGCGCTTGAGATTTTCTTTTATTAGATTGTTGCCGATGAATTTTTCAAACATAAAATCTCAAAAAAACGCTGGCGGAAAGCGTATAAAAAATACAGTTTCTCTTTTTTATACATTTTCCAAAAATTCCGTAACAATTTTCAAAACGCGCTTTTTAACTTCGTCGGTTGAACCTTCAGCGTCAATAATACGAAAGCGTTCCGGTTCGTTTTTTCCAATTTTCAAATAGGCGTAGCGCACTCGTTCATAAAATGCAGCAGTTTCTTTGTCCATACGATTTTTCTTTTCACCCTTTGCAGTGCGCGAATCAGTTCGCAAAAGCGCTTTCTGAACGGGTAAATCAAAAAAGACCGTTAAATCGGGTTTGAGTCCGCTGGTGGCAAGCTCGATAATTTGTCTGACGGTTGTTTCGGGGAATCCGCGCCCTGCTCCCTGATAGGCGGAAGTCGCGTCGCTGTAACGGTCTGAAATGACGATTTTTCCTTGCTCTAAGGCAGGTTTGACAAGGAAATTGACGTGTTGAGCGCGGTCCGCCGCGAAAAGAAGAAGTTCGGCAAGCGGCGCAACTGTTTCTTCGGTTTCGAGAAATGCTTCACGCAAGCGGCGACCGAGCGGTGTTCCGCCCGGCTCACAGGTATTAAGGACATCAAATCCGCGAAAAAGAAGCTCGCTTGCCAGCATTCGAAGCTGCGTTGATTTGCCGCTTCCATCAATTCCTTCAAAAGTTATAAATTTCCCGCGCAAAATTTTTATTCTGAATCCGGCTTTTTCCGCTCTTGCGAGACAGTGGAGATAGAGTGCTTAAAAATCAAAAAATCCTGTCCGCCGACATCCATCAAAACCGAAAATTTATCGAAACTTTTGATTCTGCCCGCAAGCGTCGCGCCGTGCATTAAGTGTATGACGATATTAAATCTTTCGCGCCGCGCCGTATTTAGAAACGCGTCCTGAATATTTTGGGCAACAGGTTTTTCCATTACATTATCTCTTCTTTATCTGTTTGGGGATTTGCAACTTAAGTATATAACAGATTTAGCTGTTCATACAAGAAAAATTTCACAAGTTTTACATTTTAATTTTTTGCAGAAGTTTCTGTTGTATTTCAATGTCACTGCCAAAGCCTTCGAGCCACTCCACATCGTTTTCGCGCCGAAACCAGGACATTTGCCGTTTGGCATAATTTCGAACGTCCTGCTTTGTCTGTTCAATCGCGCTCTCACTCGTTCGCTCGCCGCGCAAATATTCACAAACCCGGCGATAACCATGCGCGCCGAGCGCGTTTGAATCATCTTTTACGCCTTTCGAGCGCAAATATTTCACTTCCTCAATCAAGCCTTTTTGAAAATGCCGCTCGGCGCGTTCGTTTATCTTTTCATACAAGACGGCGCGGGGCGGGTTGAGCGCGACAATTTTTATCCGCGCGGCAAATTCAGGCGGCGCTGCGCGGTTTGGCTGCAGCTCGCTGATTGATTTTCCGGTTTGAAAATAAACTTCAAGCGCGCGCATCACCCGCACGTAATCACGCGGAAAAAATTTTACGGCAGATTTCGCGTCAACTCGATTGAGAATTTTGTAAAGATATTCCGCGCCTTTTTTGTCTTTTATCGCCGCTAATTTTTTTCTTAACTTCGGGTCTGTTTTCGGACTTTCAAAAAACGGCTGGCGCAGACTCCTCAGATAAAAACCGGTTCCGCCGACCAGAATCGGAATGTTATTTCTCGCTTCTATTTCTCTAATCTTTTCAATCGCATCATTTGCCCAATCCGCCGCTGTATAATTTATATTCGGCGAAACATAATCAATCAGATGATGCGGAACGCCGCGCC
>JACCRD010000231.1 GCA_013813755.1 Acidobacteriota bacterium
GTTGATGGGGGAGCAGTAGCAGTTTGGGCTTCGAGTGGGGAGACCACGCCTGATATTCAGGAAACTATGGCACGCCGCTTTCACCAACAGATAGTGCTTGGTGATATTACCCGTCTGGGCGATTTGACTAATGATGCTAAAACTACAATTAGCGCTGGAAGGGACGTGCGTCTTTCGTGGGCTTTGCTTAGCGATCCGGCTTTGAAAATGCGTTAAACCGCGAATACATTTTTTACTTAATAATTATTTTTGAAGCGTGATCTACTATTTTCATGAAAATAGTAGATCACGCTTTTTGCCAGATTGATATGAGTTGACTGATGGCTTGCAACTCGGTAAAATTCTAATCTCAAAAGCGTGGTGAGTTACGGCGACTTGCGACCACGTAAAATAAACGCTAAACAGCTATGAGTTTCAACTAAATAATTTTTGAAGAAAAACTCTGCGCTTATAGGGCGCGGAGTTTTTTAATTGGCGATCGCCGGTGGCAGAATTGTTTCTCGCTTAACAAATTTATCAATGTAACAACGCCGGTAGTAAATCAAAACATATATACCTATGAATAAATTTCTCGAATTATTAAAAGAAAAAATTGTGGTTTTTGACGGCGCGATGGGAACGAATTTGATGGCGCAGGATTTGACGCTCGATGATTTTGGCGGCGCGATTTTTGAAAATTGTTCGGAAAATTTGATTTACACCAGACCGGATGCGGTTTTGAATGTGCATCAGGCGTTCTTGGAAGCAGGCAGCGACGTGATTGAAACGAACACTTTCGGCGGCAACACGATTGTGCTTGCCGAATTCGGAATTGCCGACAAAGCATTTGACGTAAATTTTCGCGCGGCGCAGATGGCAAAAAACATCGCCAATGATTATTCGACCAAAGCCAAGCCGCGTTTTGTCGCCGGATCGATGGGACCGGGAACGAAGCTGCCGACGCTCGGACACGTTTCTTATCTCGATTTGCGCGATAATTATGTTGAACAGGTACGCGGACTTTTTGAAGGCGGCGTTGATATGTTCGTCGTTGAAACTTGTCAGGATATTTTGCAGACGAAAGCCGCGCTTGCCGCGATTTTTGAATTTTTCAAACAGCGAAAAGTAAAAATTCCGGTTATCGCGCAGGTGACAATCGAAACTTTTGGAACGATGCTCAACGGCACGGAAATTTCGGCGGCGCTCACTGCACTCGAGCCTTTTCCGATTGACGTTGTTGGAATGAACTGCGGAACAGGACCAAAACAGATGGCGGAAAGTTTGAAATATCTGTGCGAAAATGCGCCGATGTATGTTTCAGTTTTGCCAAACGCCGGACTTCCCGAAGTTAAGGACGGCGCGATGTTTTATGATGAAACGCCGGAAAGTTTTACGAAACAGGTTCTGCATTTCGCGGAAGATTTCGGTGCTAATATCGTCGGCGGATGCTGCGGCACAACGCCCGAACATCTGCGTCTGGTTGTCGAACAGGTCGGAAGAATTTCCCCGAAACAGAGAGATGTAAAATTGGCTCCGTCGGCATCGAGCATTTTTTTTCAGCAGCCTTACACGCAGGACAATTCTTTTTTAATTGTCGGCGAAAGAGTTAACGCTTCCGGCTCGAAAAAAATGCGCGATCTTCTTGAAAAAGAAGATTGGGACGGGCTGGTTTCGCTCGCCAAAGAGCAGGAACGCGAAGGCGCGCACATTCTCGATGTCAATGTTGATTTTGTCGGGCGCGACGGCGTTGCCGATATGCATGAACTCGTTTCGCGCCTTGTGACGAATGTCAAAATTCCTCTGATGCTCGATTCAACCGAATGGCAGAAAATGGAAGCCGGACTTCAGCACGCGGGTGGAAAATGTCTTTTGAATTCAACGAATTACGAAGACGGCGAAGAAAGATTTTTGCAGGTTTTGGAGCTCGCCAAAGAATACGGCGCGGGCGTGGTTGTCGGCACGATTGACGAAGAAGGAATGGCGCGAACTGCTGAAGACAAACTGAAAATCGCGCATCGCGCTTATAAACAGGCGACGGAATTTGGCATCGAAGCTCACGATGTTTTCTTTGACCCGCTCGCTCTGCCGATTTCGACCGGCATCGAAGAAGACCGCGAAAACGCCAAAGCGACAATTGATTCAATCAAACAAATCCGCGCCAAAATGCCCGAAGCGAACATTATTTTGGGCGTTTCCAATGTCTCATTCGGACTTAATCCGGCGGCGCGTGTCGTTTTAAATTCAATCTTTCTGCACGAATGCGTCGAAGCCGGAATGAATTCCGCAATCGTCAACGCCTCGAAAATTTTGCCGCTCAACCGATTTAATGAACACGAACTTGAAGTCGCGCTCGATTTAATTTATGACCGACGAAAGTTTGACGGTGAGGTTTGCACGTATGACCCGCTCGGTGAATTTACGACGATGTTTCAGGGCAAAACCGCGCAGTCAATGAAGGTTGACGTAAGCAATCTTTCGACCGAAGAAAAATTGAAACACCACATTATCGACGGCGAAAAAATCAATTTGGAAGATAACCTGAAAATCGCGCTCGAAAAATATCCTGCGCTCGAAATCGTCAACGATATTTTGCTCGGCGGAATGAAAACTGTCGGCGAATTGTTCGGTTCGGGACAGATGCAATTACCGTTTGTTTTACAGTCGGCGGAAGTGATGAAAACTGCGGTGAAATTTCTCGAACCC
>JACCRD010000235.1 GCA_013813755.1 Acidobacteriota bacterium
AAGTTATCGCGCGCTGGACGGGCGTTCCGATTTCGTCAATCAAACAGGAAGAAGCGAAAAAACTTCTGGGCATCGAAATCGAGCTGCATCGCCGTATTATTTCGCAGCGTCCGGCAATTTCTGCGCTTGCGCGGGCAATTCGCCGTTCGCGCGCCGGACTTAAAAATCCCGACAAGCCAATCGGTTCATTTTTGTTTTTGGGTCCGACCGGCGTCGGCAAAACCGAAGTTGCCCGCAGCCTTGCTGAATTTCTGTTTGGTTCCGAACGTGCTCTTATTCGTTTTGACATGTCGGAATTTATGGAAAAACATACGGTGGCTAAATTTATCGGCTCGCCGCCCGGATACGTCGGACACGAGGAAGGCGGGCAACTGACCGAAAAATTGCGCCGCGCTCCGTACTCCCTTGTCCTCTTCGACGAAATTGAAAAGGCGCATCCCGACCTTTTCAACGTTTTGCTGCAGGTTTTTGAAGACGGGGTTTTAACCGATTCGCAGGGAAACACGATTGATTGCAAAAATGCGATTTTCATAATGACTTCCAACATCGGTACTCGCTTTATCCAAAAACGCGCCACGCTCGGTTTTCAAACCGGCGCGGACGCTTCGCGCCAAAAAATGGAAGAGCAGGTAATGAGTGAAGTCAAAAAAACTTTTGCGCCCGAACTCATCAATCGGCTCGACGAAATTATTATTTTTGACGAATTGCTCGACGCTGATTTAATGCAGATTATAGATTTGCAAATCGGCAAGCTCAACGAAATCTTAGAAAAACGCGCCTTACAGATTCGTCTTACGGAACAAGCCAAAAAGTGGCTTGTTCAAAAGACTTACACTGACCGAAGCTACGGAGCACGCCCGCTGAAACGCGCCCTACAGAAATATATCGAAGACGAACTTTCCGAAAGTTTGATTCAAG
The DNA here is from genome assembly GCA_013813755.1 of Acidobacteriota bacterium. Taxonomy (GTDB): domain Bacteria; phylum Acidobacteriota; class Blastocatellia; order Pyrinomonadales; family Pyrinomonadaceae. The sequence continues at coordinate 919 of JACCRD010000235.1, forward strand.
GCGATTTGAGCGAAGAAAATTTGGTGGAAGTCTTTTGCGAAGAAGATAAATTAATGTTTCGTTCAATTCGGCTTGAGGAAATAGCGAATCAACTTCTTGTAAAAGTCTAAATACACTTTAACAATGGGCTAATCAAAAAGGGCAAGGGATTTTGTATATCTCTTGCCCTTTTCAATATTCTACTTATTTTCAGCTACACGGTTTCTTCCTCTGTTTTCGTGCCGCATTCGGGACAGAACTTTGCACCCGGAGCAAGTTCGGCTTGGCAGTTCGCGCATTTGGCTTTTTCCTGCGATGAGCCGCATTCCGAGCAAAATTTCGCGCCTTCGCGCAGTTCCGCGCCACATTTTACGCAGGGAACTTTTTGCACTTCCATTTTCGCCCCGCAGTCACCGCAGAATTTTGTGCCTGCCGCATTTTGTTTGCCGCAGCTTGGACACGCGACCATTTGCGTCGATTGTCCGCCGCCCCCTTGCGCGTTTTGTCCGCCTTGCTGACCGATGTTGCCGAAGGCGTTTGCCATTTGTCCGCCGACCGCAAAGCCCGCGCCTAAACCTGCGCCTAAGCCTGCGCCGCCGCCTTCGTTTTGCGCCGCGTCGCGCAGCGCGTCCGCCGCCTGAAATTGCATATATTTACCGGCATCGCCGAGTGCGCCCATCGAACTTCGCTTGTCGAGCGCTTTTTCAACTTCTTCGGGCAGAGAAATATTTTCAACGTAGAATTTTGTTACTTCCAAACCGTAAGATTTAAAATCTTCGTTAATTTTCGCGCGAATCTGCTCGCCAATTTCTTTATACTGCGCGGCTAAATCAAGCGCGGCGATTTTCATTTCGCCGATCGCGTCAGAAAATTCGGAAACAATTGCTCGTTTAAGCTGTGAATCAATATCTTCGGTTTGAAAATGGGCGTTTGTTCCGGCAACTTCCTTGATAAATTCGCGCGGGTCTGCAACGCGCATCGAATACGCGCCGAAAGCACGCAGGCGAACGATGCCGAAATCATTGTCGCGCAGCATAATCGGGTTTGCCGTTCCCCATTTCATATCCGTGAATTGTTTTGTGTTGACAAAATAAACTTCCGATTTAAAGGGAGAATTAAAACCGTATCTCCACGCGCCGAGCTTCGACAAAATCGGCGTGTTGCCGCCGTCAATCGTATATCGTCCGGGTCCGAAAACGTCCGCCACCTGTCCTTCGAAAACGAAAACAGCCGTTTGCGATTCGCGGACAATCAATTGCGCTTCGTTTTTTATCTCCTGTCCGGCAACCGGAAAACGATAAAGAATCGTATCCTTTGTGTCGTCGAGCCATTCGATAACTTCGATAAATTGATTTAGCGCTGCTTCTTTTACTTTGTCGAAAATACTCATTGCTGGTTTCTCCTCTCTTGATTTATTCCTTTTTCTTTAACGAAAACTATCGCACAAAGTTTCAAACGAGTCTAGAGAGTGTAGAAGGTCTGGGGAGTCTGCAGTCTTAGGTTAGCTCAATCTATTCTTGACTCACTGAACTTTTCGCATTCTCCAGACTCCAAAAACTATCAACATAAAACTCCCGCCCGCTACATCAAGCCAGACATCATAAATCGAACCGGTGCGTGCCGAATTGAAACTTTGATTATATTCATCTGTCAGAGCCGTTAGGATGACTACTAAAAGTGAAAAGATAAACCAAAATTTGCGCAAGACACTGACCGAAGAACTCGAAAAAGCCCGCGCCGCAAAAAAAGCCAAGCCAGCGTATTCAGTAGCGTGTGCGAGTTTGCGGATGTAGTTATGGTAAGTTAAAAGAATTTCTTCCGGGGAATTTGGAAAAAGAAATTCGAGTAAAGGGCGAATAAAACGCGAAGTATTCGATATCGCGCCTTGTCCGGTTGAAAGAAACAAAATTAGTCCAGCCCACAAAAAAAGCGGCGCGTAACGAATAATACGCTCGCGCCACGTTGATTTTTGTAAATTATTGACCATTTAAATTATTGATCATTATAACCGTAAAAAGGATGAGCAAAACTAATCGCTTTGCTCATCCTTCAGCCTTCAAACTTCAGCGTTCTACTATTGCGCCGCTGCGGCGCCGGAAACGACTTCGATAATTTCTTTGGTAATCGCCGCCTGACGAATGCGATTCATATTTAAAGTTAAAGAATCAATTAATTCGCCGGCATTTTTTGAAGCGCTGTCCATCGCGGTCATTCGCGCGCCCTGTTCCGACGCAACCGATTCGAGCATCGAGCGATAAATTTGCGTTTCAACTTGTTTCGGCAGTAATTTGCCAAATATTTCCGCCGCCGGCTGCTCGTAGATATATTCAGCTTGCGCGGCGCTTTGTGTCTCCGCTTCGTTTATTTGCGTGCGGGGAATCGGCAAAAGCTGTTCCGCCTTTATTTCCTGAGAAAGCACAGTTTTGAATTCGGTGAAAACGAGAAAAACTTTGTCAATGCTTTCGTCATCAACAAAAATTTTTGTAATTCTCTGGGCAATTTCCACCGCGTCCGAATGAACAACCTGCCCGGAGCCAGTCAAACCGACATATTCTTCAAGCAAAACCATCTGTCGCCGCTTGAAAAAATCGCGCCCTTTCCTTCCGACCGGAATCATTTCGGCTGATTTACCGGCGTTTGTCTTTAAAAAGTTTTGCGTCGCTTTCATCAAATTCGTATTAAAACCGCCGCACAAACCTTTATCAGCGCTGACCAGAACGATCAGATATTTTTCGTCACCGCGCGTCGTGAGGAGCGGAGAAGTAAAATCATCGCCGACATTCGCGCTCAAATTGCCGAGCACCTGCGACATTTTCTGAGCAAACGGTCGCGCCGCCGTCACGCGGTCAGTCGCGCGTTTAAGCTTCGCAGCAGCCACCATCTTCATCGCTTTGGTAATCTGCTGCGTGTTTTTGACGGATTTAATCCGCCGCCGCATATCTAAAAGACTTGCCATAAAATTTAGTTAAACAGTTGCCGCTGCTGTTCTTTCTGTTTTGTCTTGATTCCAACGCGTCGATTTAAAGTCTTCAATTGCTTCCTTCATCGAGGCTTTCAAATCGTCGTCAATAGATTTCTTCTCGCGCATCGTCTGCATTACCGCCGGATGCGAATTTTCGACAAAAGTGTTCAATTCAGTTTCAAAACGCTTCAAATCTTCAACCTCGACATCATCAGCCAAACCGTTGGTTACTGCCGAGATTATGAAAACCTGTTTTTCAACTTCCATCGGCTGATACTGCGGCTGTTTCAAAATTTCGGTTAGACGCTTTCCGCGTTCGAGTTGATTTTGCGTCGATTTATCAAGATCAGAACCGAATTGAGCAAATGCCGCGAGTTCTCGATACTGCGCGAGGTCAATTCGCAGAGTTCCCGCAACTTGCTTCATCGCTTTGATTTGCGCCGAACCACCGACGCGCGAAACTGAGTTGCCGACGTTGATCGCCGGGCGAACGCCGGAGTTAAACAAATCTGATTCAAGAAAGATTTGCCCGTCGGTAATGGAAATTACGTTGGTTGGAATATAGGCGGAAATGTCGCCCGCCTGAGTTTCGATAATCGGCAAACTCGTCAGGCTTCCGCCGCCGCGCGCGTCCGACATTTTCGCCGCGCGTTCGAGCAGGCGCGAGTGAAGATAAAAAACGTCTCCGGGATAAGCCTCGCGTCCCGGAGGTCTTCTCAAAAGCAGGGAGATTTCACGATACGCCGCGGCTTGCTTGGTCAAATCGTCGTAAATTGTCAGCGCGTGTCTGCCGTTGTCGCGGAAATATTCGCCCAGAGCAACGCCCGCGTATGGCGCGAGATATTGCATCGCCGCCGGCTGTGACGCGCCTGCCGAAACGACAATCGTATATTCCATCGCGCCATTATCTTCAAGCTTCTTAACGACTTGCGCGACGGTTGATTCTTTTTGACCAATCGCCACGTAAATACAAATTACGTCTTTGCCTCGCTGGTTTATAATCGCGTCGATGGCGACGGCGGTTTTCCCCGTCTGGCGGTCGCCGATAATCAGTTCGCGCTGTCCGCGACCAATCGGCACCATCGCGTCAATTGCTTTTAGTCCGGTTTGGAGCGGCTCTCTGACCGGCTGACGGTCAATAATCCCGGGCGCGATTTTTTCAATCGGATTAAATTCACTGGTGACGATTTCGCCTTTGCCGTCAATCGGTTGACCGAGCGCGTCAACCACGCGACCAATCATCGCGTCGCCGACCGGGACGCTCATAATGCGATTTGTTCGTTTTACTTCGTCGCCTTCCTTAATCTTTTGGAAATCGCCGAACAGAACCGCGCCGACTTTAACTACTTCCAAATTGAGCGCCAGACCGCGAACGTCGTGCGGAAATTCGATAAGCTCGCCCGCCATAACTTTTTCGAGTCCGTGAATCTCGGCAATTCCGTCGCCGACTTTAATGACTGTTCCGACTTCGGAAACCATCATTCCCGAATCAAAATTCTCAATATGCTGCCGAATAATATCGTTAATTTCGTTTGCTTTTATTGCTTCCATAATCTTTTTTTTATAAAACTATTCTTTAAAATGCGGATTTTACTTGATAAATAACTTTCTGCAAGCTTGGCATCATTTGGTTTTAGACTCCAATCATTTGCTGCTTCAGTTCTTCCAATTGAGTTTTCACTGAACCGTCGTAAACGGTTGAACCGATGCGCGTAACGACTCCGCCGATCAGTGTTTCATCAATTGCAAAATTGAGGCTGACGGTTTTGCCGGTCAGCTTTGATAAATTCATCTGCATTTCCGCTTTTTCAGCTTCAGACAAAACGCGCGCCGACGTGATTTGCGCGGAAATTGTGCCGCTGCGCTCTTCTAAAACGCTTGCAAACTTTTCGTTGATTTCCCTAATTTCAGTCAGGCGGCTGTTTCGCAGCAGAATGCGCAAAAAATTTGAAGTCGTTTTTGTCGGCTGAGTTTTAGCGATTAAATTTTCCAGAACCTTTTCTTTGTTAACCTGGGAAATGACCGGATTGCCAAAAGCAGTCTGCAAATCGGCATTCCCGCTGATCATATTTTCCCAGGTTTTCAACTCAGTCTGAACAAAACTCGTTTCATTTGTTTTAGTTACAATATCAGCTAGCGCGGCGGCGTAGCGGCGGGCAACGGTTTCGACACTCATTTTTAGTTTAACCCTCCAATTGATTGAATGTTGGCTTGAACGAGCCGCGCGTCTTTTTCCGCATTTATCTCGCGCCGGATTTTTTCTTCTGCCAGACGGATACTTTCTTCGGCGGAAAAACGGCGCAGTCCAAGCCGCGCCAGCTGCGAGCTGCGTTCGATTTCGCTGGTTGCCTGCGAGCGCAGTTTACCAATTTCAAATTCGGTCTGTTCACTGATTCGTGTTCGTTCGACGCTTGCTTCCCGAGCGGCTCTTTCGCGGACTTCTGCCGCTTCCGTTTCGAGCCGGATGAGTTTCGCTTCCGTAGTGGTTAACTGCGCGAGCGCCGCCTGTTTTTCTTCTTCGGCGCGAATTAACTCAGCCCGAATCGCTTCACGCTTCGTCTTAAAAGCCTCGCTCAGAGGTTTTTTGAGAAGATAGACAAGGATACTGACAAAAATCGCCAAGTTAATAAACTTCCATGCTTCAAAGCCGGGATAATTCAAAACCGGATCGGCGTTGTCGTGCCACCAACCGAGAAAGCCGCCACCGGCGTGTCCGCCTTCCGCCGCAAGTAAAATAAAGCTGTAAACAAAAGCTAACATTTGGTTTCAATTAAGAATTAAAAATTTAAAATGCAAAATTCAATAATTTTTTTAGTAAACTTTCCTTTTTTATTCTCTAAGCTGTTTTCAGGATATTTGAACTGATTTTTTCCGCGATTTTATCGGCTTCGACTTCAAGAGAAGCTCTGGCTTCGACTGTTTGTCGCGCAACCTCCTGTTGCTGTCGCGCCAATTCCTGCGTTACTTCTTCTTTTACCGCGCCAACCCTCTGTTGTCTTTCGGCAACGGCTTGATTACGTTCTCTTTCAATCAATTCATAGCCTTCGGAACGCGCCTCAAGCATCGTTTTTTCATAACGTAGTTGTTTTTCATTAACGCTGCGCAAAATTTCTTCGGCTTCACCGAGCCGTCCGCCTTTGTTTTTCTCACGCGCCTGAATGACACGGTTGATCGGGCGAAAAAATGTGCGGTTCAAAACCCAGATCATCAACAGAATAAGCGCGATGTGAATAAAGATTGTGCCATCCGGCACAAGCTGAACTTCTGCAAAAGCTAAAAAAAACATATCTTCAATAAAGTTTTACGGTAAATTGCTTGTCTATCTTAATAGAACAAATAGAATAAAAAATTGTTTGTTTTTCAAAAGAGAAAGAATATCACGGCTGTTTTTAGTGGTCAAGCAAGCTCCAACGCGTAGCTTTTCCGCCAAACTCGCTAAATTAAACTTGACAGTTTTTGGGCGATACGCTTAGTTTTAATTCACTTCTTTTTGTCCGAAGAGGAGGCGCATCTGTTCTGGTGAACGGCGCGGTCTTCAAAACCGTCTGTGAGTTTGTGAGAACAAACTTGGGTAGGTTCGATTCCTACACGCCTCCGCCAAACTAATTTATGAAAACCTGGATTTCCTTAAATATGACTCCGCAAATTGGACCTCGGGCGGCAACGAAGCTGTTGGAAAAATTCGGCTCGGCAGAAAATGTTTTTCACGCGACACGCTTTGAACTCGAACAATTACGCCTTAAACCTGAATCAATTGAAAGTATTTTAAGGCGCGAATTTCACGATAAAGCCGAAGCCGAACTTGAAAATGTAAGAACGCTCGGCGGCGATGTTTTGGTTTTAGACGATGGCGGTTATCCGTATCTTTTGCGCGAAATTGCTGATCCGCCGATTACGCTTTATGTTAAAGGCGATTGGAGCGCGTGTTTTGACGCGCCGTGCATCGGAGTTGTCGGTTCGCGCCGCTGCTCAACCTACGGCGAAAATGCTTCAGAAATGCTTTCCAGAGATTTGGCGAGTAACGGGATTACAATTGTTTCAGGGCTGGCGCGCGGAATCGACACTGCCGCGCATCGCGGGGCAATTAGCGGAAGAGGAAGAACCGTCGCTGTTCTCGGAACAGGAATTGATCAAGTTTATCCAAAGGAAAACGTTCGTCTGGTCGATGAAATTTTGGCAAACGGCGGCGCGGTGGTTTCGCAGTTTCCGCTCGGAACGCCGCCGCTCAAAGACAACTTTCCATATCGCAACCGAATCATAAGCGGACTGAGTTTGGGAGTTTTAATCGTTGAAGCATCGGAGCGGAGCGGTTCTCTGATCACCGCGCGGCTGGCGATGGAGCAGGACCGCGAAGTTTTAGCCGTGCCGGGAAATATTACTTCAAAAAATTCTTTTGGCACAAATTATTTAATCAAGTCCGGCGCAAAACTCGTCCAACAGTGGCAGGATGTTGTCACCGAGTTGCCGAGCGAAATTTCCGCCGCAATTTTGCCGCCGAAAATTGCCGATAGAGATATTGAAAAAGAAAGCAGTACATCGGAAGCCGTTCCGCTGAATCTAAAGGAAAACGAACGCAAAATCTGGCATCTGCTCTCGCCCGACCAACCGACGCATATCGATGCTCTGCTCGAAGAAAGCGGGTTGGCATTTGGCGATTTGAATACGGCTTTACTCGGTTTGGAGGGGCGCGAAATCATACGGACATTGCCGGGTAATAATTACGCACGGAAAATTTGATGTAAAAATTACGTTAAACAAAGTTTTGAAAGAGATTACTGAAAAATTAACATAGTGCGTCAATATTGAAAGTAAAGTTTTAGTAACAGCATCTGCCACGAATTTGACAAGATCGCGCAAAATAGAGTTTGCTCAATACAGTTTATCCGATAAGTTTTAATAAAATGGCAAAAAATTTAGTTATCGTCGAATCGCCGGCAAAGGCGAAAACAATTAATAAATATCTGGGAAATGACTACATCGTTCTCGCGTCAATCGGGCATATTAAAGATTTGCCGTCGAAAGGGCTGGGCGTGGATATCGAAAATAATTTCGAGCCGACTTATGAAGTTATTCCGGACAAAAAAAAACGCAACAACAAAAAAACCGTCTCGGATTTGAAAAAGGCGGCGAAGGATTCCGACACGATTTATCTGGCGGCTGACCCTGACCGTGAAGGCGAAGCGATTTGTCAGCACTTGGCGGAGGAGATTGTTCCGAAACGTCCGGCGAAACAGGTTTTTCGCGTGATGTTTAACGAAATTACGAAAAATGCGATCAAGGACGCTTTTAAAGAACCGAAACAGATTAATAAAGACCTGGTTGACGCGCAACAGGCGCGGCGGATTCTGGATCGCCTTGTCGGTTATAAAGTTTCACCGATTTTGTGGAAAACGGTCGGCGGAAGGCTTTCGGCGGGGCGCGTTCAAACGGTTGCCGTGCGCCTCGTGGTTGAGCGGGAGCGGGAAATTGAAAGTTTTGTCAAGACGGAATATTGGACGATTGCCGCCAATTTAACGGCAAAGTTGCCGCCAAATTTTGACGCGCGGCTTTATAAGATTGAAGACAAAACCGTCAAGACCGGCGCTTTCGATCAGGATTTGAAGAAGTCGGAGGTCCACGTCAAAGAAGAAAAAGAGGCAAAGGAAATTGTCTCCGAAGCCGAAAAGGAAAAGTTTATTGTCGATTCGGTCACGACAAAGGAACGCAAACGTAACCCGACACCGCCTTTTATTACTTCAAAATTGCAGCAGGAAGCCGCGCGAAAGTTTGGTTTTTCCGTGAAGAGAACGATGCAGACGGCGCAGAAACTTTATGAAGGTGTGGAAATCGGCAAAGAAGGCTCGGTCGGTTTAATCACTTATATGCGCAGCGATTCAACGCGAATTTCCGACGCGGCTTTAGCGGAAGCGCGCGATTTTATCGGCGAAAATTACGGCAAAAATTATCTGCCTGAAAAACCGAATTTTTATAAATCGAAAAAAGGCGCGCAGGACGCGCACGAAGCGATTCGCCCGACTGACGCCAATCGCACGCCCGACAGTTTACAAAGTTATTTGAGCAGCGACGAATTAAAGCTTTACCGATTAATCTGGCAGAGATTGATCGCTTCGCAAATGACCGCCGCGATTTTTGACCAGACGACAATTGATATTGCAGCGGGAAGATTCGTTTTTCGCGCGACCGGTTCGGTGCAGAAATTTGACGGTTTTCTGAAAGTTTATCAGGAAGGGCGTGATGAAAAGCCGGAAAACGAAGAAGATTCCGACGAGGAACGATCTCTGCCGAAAGTTGAGAAAGGCGAACAGTTAAAGCTTAACAAAATTACTCCCGAACAGCATTTTACAGAACCGCCGCCGCGTTATTCGGAAGCGACTCTGGTTAAAGTTCTCGAAGAAAAAGGCATCGGCAGACCTTCGACCTACGCCGCGATTATGACGACTATTCAGGATCGCGAATATGTCGAAAAAATCGAAAGCCGTTTTCATCCGACCGGTTTGGGAACAACAGTTAATGATTTGCTCGTTAAAAATTTCGAGCAGCTTTTCAATACGGCTTACACCGCCAAAATGGAAGAAGACCTCGACAAAATTGAGGATGGCAACCTCAATTGGCGGGACGCTCTGCGCGATTTCTACGGAAAATTCTCGACGGACCTAAAAGATGCTGAAGAAAGCATCAAAAATACCAAAATGCAGGCGATTCCAACCGACGAAATCTGCGAAAACTGCGGTTTGGGAATGGTCATCAAATTCGGACGTTTCGGGCAATTCCTCGCCTGCTCAAATTACCCGGAATGCAAAACAACACGCGAAGTCGTGCAGAAGCGTTCGGCGGCGAGCGGCGAGCAGACAGCGGAAGGCGATGGCTCAAATCCAGAATCGCAAGTTGAGGAAGTCGCGCCGTGCGAATTATGCGGGCGCGAGATGGCTCTCAAGCGCGGACGATTTGGAACATTTTACGGCTGCACAGGTTATCCGGAGTGCAAAAATATTCGCAAAATTGACAAAAAAAGCGGAGTTGCGACAACCGTCGCGCCGCCTGTTGAACTCGACGAAATTTGTCCGAAAGACGGCGCGAAACTTGTTCAGAGACACGGGCGTTTCGGCGAATTCATCTCCTGCTCAAATTATCCGAAATGCGATTATATCAAACGCGAAACGCTTGGCATCGCCTGCACGAAAGCGGGTTGCAAAGGCGAAATTGTCGTCAAAAAATCAAAGCGCGGAAAAGCGTTCTACGGCTGTTCGAATTACCCGAAATGCGACGTTGTTTTTTGGGACAAGCCGATTGTCGAACCGTGTCCGAAATGCCACGCGCCGTTTGTTTTTGAAAAGACAACCAAGAAAGAAGGAACTTTTCGCTATTGCCAAACAGAGGGTTGTGATTATAAACTTGCCATCAGCGATTTAACACAAAGTTTAGACGAGGAACCAAAAGCTTCCGTTTCAATTAGTTAATAATCAATTAGATTTTGATGAACGAAAACATCGAATTTTTACAGGCATTCTTAAAAAATCCGCTCAAAGTCGGTTCAATCGCTCCGTCATCGCCTGAACTTGCCCAAAAAATGGTTACCGGAATTCATCCAAATGAAAGTAAAATTGTTTTAGAACTTGGTGTCGGCACCGGCGCGATTACCAAATTTTTGCAGGAAATTGTTCCGAATGATGAATCATATCTCGGAGTTGAGCTTGATAAAACGTTAGTTAAATCTCTAAAAAAGAGTTTTCCCGAACTTAAAATTGTTTGTGGCAATGCGTGCGAGACTTTCGCGCTGCACAAGAAAACAAATTTGGGAAAGGTCGGCTATATTATTTCGTGTCTGCCTTTTGTTTCGATACCAAATGATGTCGGCGATACAATTTTAGCGGAAATTGATAAGTTTATGGAACTCGGCTGCGTCTTTCGCACGTTTCAATACGCGCACGGTTATTATTTTCCGTCGGCAATAAAGCTCCGCGAACACATGCGAGACCGCTACGGCAAAAGTCAAAAAAGCCGTCTGGTAATGAAAAACGTGCCGCCCGCTTACACGCTGACGTGGAAAACAAATTGACGAAAAATGAACGATGTGAAAACCGATTTCATACATTTTACGTCGTTTGTTAAATTGATTTTTTTCAATTTCCCCTTGTATTATTC
>JACCRD010000193.1 GCA_013813755.1 Acidobacteriota bacterium
GTGGTAGAGCGCGACCTTGCCAAGGTCGAAGTCGCGAGTTCAAATCTCGTCTCCCGCTCCAAATTTTTAGAAGCGACGCGTTTGGTGTTAAAATAAAACCGAAGCGTCGCTTCAATCACTTATAGTCAAGTTTTGCTCTTTTCAAATTGTTTATAAAACTCCGATTCAGAAAACTTCAATCGAATTAGGCGGCGTAGCCAAGTGGTAAGGCAGAGCTCTGCAAAAGCTTTATTCATCGGTTCGATTCCGATCGCCGCCTCCAATTTTTTAACTTCAAAATCATTTATTTTTTTTTAATCCTTTTTCTGATAAAATCAATTTGAGCCAACGTTTTACAGTTAAATTCATTTTATGAAGAAAAAATTTAAATTGCTTTTCAAGTTGAGTGGTATTGTTTTTTGTTTAATAGCATTTTGGCAGACGGCAAACGCTCAGGAGATAACTGCCAAAGCAAAAATCAGACAACCCGCTACCCAAAGTTCAAAAAAAGTTAACCAGCGTCCAGTGGCAAAGGGGACGAAAATCACCGCGGTTTCCGCTCTCTTTGATAAAGCAAGCGTTGAAACGATGGCGGAGCAATGCGTTAAATTTGAAACGGGTGCTGGAATTATCGAACTCGAAATGTTTCCGGAAAGCGCTCCCGAATCTGTGCGTAATTTCCTAAACCTTACCGCCGCCAAAGCTTTCGACACAACCACCTTTAACCGTGTGGTTCCCGGCTTCATAGTTCAGGGCGGCGACATTTTCACGCGCGAAAAGGTGACGCCGGAACTGGATGAACGCGCTCGTCAGACGCTTATTGACGAGCCTAATTTAATAAAACACGAACGCGGAATTCTCTCGATGGCTAGAACGGATGCGCCTAATAGCGCAACTACTAATTTTTTTATTCTGGTCGGGCAGGCAAAGCATCTGGATGGAACATTCACTGCTTTCGGACGAGTAACCCGCGGGATGGAAATCGTGGACTTGATCAATAAAATGCCTCTCAACGGTGAAAAGCCGACCAAACCCGTCCGACTGATTCGCGCGACGACTGCGGTTTGCACGGCGCAGGCAACGCAATAGTTGTAAACATCTGAATTGGAAAAGTTCGCTTTATTTTCACTTGTTTATTTGAACAGTTAATGCATTTTAGTCAAAACAAGTGTTGGCAATCGTGACGAAATTTTCGCTTTCGCTAAATCCGTAATCCTCGCCATACCAATTTTTAAGATTCCGGGTTAAATTTTCTAAATCCGCTTTTGTCAGATTAAAATTTGAATTAAGCCATTGCTGACAGCTTCTTTTTTTCACACTTCGACGTACAAAAGAGCGAAAGCCGAAGTTACTAACAAATTTTGAAGGGTTTAACGCTTCGTTCAAATGATTTGAAATGAAGGGTTTAAGAAGGATATGTTTCAAATCCGCATTTTCATTTAATATCCAAAACCCATTTTTGAGGATCAATATAGCCGGTCGAGTAGTGCTGCCAATTTTTATTTCCCTCGTCAGCCCCTGATAAAATTTCATTCCGGCAAAATTAGCGCATAAATCAGCGTTTGAATAAACTCCGGAAACAAGCGTTCCATAAAAAGTTCTCTCAGTCATTTGCCCCCATTGAATTACCTTTTCAGATGCTTTGTCGGCTGTCATCCCAGCGGCAAGTCCGCGATTATATTTTTGATAGTAAGTAAATCCCTGCTGATATAAATGCGCGATTTTGTCAGTTCCAAATTCATTGCCGTAGAGATTGACAGTTGGGCTGATTGTAAGATAATTAAAAGGATTAAGGGCAAAAATTGAATTCCCGTAATCGGTTTTGTAACGTGCTGGTTGCCCGGTAAACAGATGTGAGTTCATCCAAACTTCCGAACTTGTAAAAGGCGGAATTCCCGCGCCGAGTTTACCAAAAACCGCTTTCACAATCGCTTCTTCAGAACGCAGATATTTAAGTTTCACACGTTCTTTCTCTGTAGAATTACACTTATTTTTCTTATTTTTCTCTACATTGTTCTCCAGACATTTTTGCCTGAATTCGATTTCTTCGTTTAATTTGCTGACCGCTTCTCTAAGATTTTCTTCAGTGTATTGTGAAACCTCATCGCCAATATCCGCTAGAGGTTCCGGGGGCAAATTATATTGATCCGTCTCAAAGGCAAAACCGACAACTGAATTAGACAGTAAAGCGGCACATAAAAATACACGGATAATATTTGATGTTTTCATAATTAAATTTAAAGCATTAATTTCAGATCCAACTTTTTATTCTTAATTACTTTTGAAATTTGAAAATATTATAATCCCCTTTTAACCATCTACCCCTAAATTGACAGCAATTATACTTAAAGTAATTTATAAATTACTTTATCTGAAATTTTTATAGATTGATTAACTCAATCATCAATTCAACGTTATCATAATTGTCACAAGTTAATTAATTGCCTGAACTGTCAACAATTCAACATTTAAAGTAATTGCTTAAAAAGCTAAAGTTAAGAAAATACATTAGATTTAAGTTGCAAAAGGTGATTTCGGTATGAATTTATTAGCTAAACTTGGCTTAAATCTCATCCGACACTTTAAGAATGATTGAGCTAAATTGTTAAATCTAAAGCAATTATTGGTTATATAATTTAAAGAGAACAGGACGGCTCGGAGAAGTGTCAGTCTTGAATGGAGAAATTTGCAAATTCAACATGTAGTTTCCGTCTATTACATTGTCCGGAACAAAAATCATTTCCGTAATTGTGCTGTTTATTAAACTTCCTTCTTTCAGATTGTAACTTCCCTCCTCAACATTCCAAAATATTCGATGGTTTGCAAGTTTGCCTTGATCATCGGTTCGGTCAATCGAAGGTAGATCAACGAGCAGATGTTTAACGTTTTTTTCTCTGATGAAATTCATTGCTTCGGTTGAAAAGTATGAAGAGTTACTTTCTTCATACTTTCTGGTCATTTTATCTTGATTATTAGGAAGAATTCGGATAATCAAACCGCACAAAAAAATTTCATCTTTATTTTTTAAAGCCTCGGAGAGTGTTTTTTTTGTTATTATTTTATCATTGACTCCAAATTTCACAGAATATTTTTCCCCAGATTTTGATGCATTTTCAGGCTGGACGGTAATGAGCGTTGCCGGAATAAACGCGTCTTTTAACGAATCGTGAATTGAGAGTCTTTGATGCGTGAGATGCCCGACGCATTCAGTATGGGTGCCGTTGCAGTGCGGAATAAGTTTATATTCTTCAAAATTACAACTTCCGCCGCGCCTGGTATCGCCGATTAAGCTTTCCGCTTCGCACGCCTTTGCCGTCGCCCGTTGAACGCCATAAGCATTCGGCTGCGCACCGTTGAAATTTAGCGGAATCGAAATATCAAACCTCTCGTCGGCGTCGAATCTGTAATTGCGATTGTCTAGTTGAAAGGAAAAAACCATTTGTATAATTTTACATTTTACATTTTACATTTTTAATTATCTTGAAAAAAAACCATCTTTTATTACTGCAAGAAAATGTAAAATGTAAAATTTGCGGCTTGCGCGGCGAGAGAATTAAGTTTATAAACAACCCGTGCGTCCGCCGTCAACCGGCAAATTTACGCCGTTGATATACGAAGCCGCCGGACTCGCCAGAAAAGCAATCGCATTCGCAACTTCCGACGCTTCGGCAAATCTTTTCGCTGGAGTTT
>JACCRD010000207.1 GCA_013813755.1 Acidobacteriota bacterium
AGTGAGCGGAAAAAGCCTTGTGCCAAAACCTGCGGCTAAAATCATTGCTTTCATAACGGATGTCGTCAAAGGGCAAATTGCAGTTGTTTTGCAAACTTATCGAACTTCAAACCATACTTTTTTTGCATTTTAATTGCAAACTTGCAGAAACTTCGAATGCCGGTAAACTCAGATAAACAATGTCGAATTCAGCAGTCGAAAAAAACTATGCGTTATTTGATACGCCGCCCAACCAAAAACTGATTTCCGCGCTTTCCGGTAAGGGCGCGAACATTATTTTATTTCCGTTTGTCGAAACAAAAAAAATTACTTTAAGCGCTGAATCAATTTTGTTTTTGAAAAATTTGACAAGTTTTGACTGGATAATTTTCCCGGATGTTTTTACGGTTGAATTTTTTTTGCAAAATTTGGACGAACTCGGAATTGATTTGTTTGAACTCGACGCGGTCAATGTCTGCGTGTTTGGCGAATCGATTGCGGACAAATTGCGCTTTGTGCAGCTTCATGCGGATGTTATCGCGGATTTCAACGATGAGAGCGAGGTGTTTCAAACTTTATCGAATTATTTGTCCAACGAATTTCAAAATTTGAATATTATTCTGGCAAAAGAAGTTTCGTTTGAATATGAAATAAAAAATGAGTTGACAAAACGTGGCGCTAGGGTTGAGGAATTGTCTCTGTATTCGGCAAAAAGTTCTCGTCAAAGCAATCTGGTAAAACTTAAAACACTTTTGAAGGGCGGCGCGATCGATGAATTTATATTTTCCTCTGAAGAAGATATGGAAGCATTGAGGCATTATTTTGCCGGCGAATCCGTCACCGAAGTGTTGAAGGAAATCAAAATATCAACTGTTTCGCAGAGTGTTTTTCAAACGCTTAAAGAAAATAATTTACGACCGGAAATTTTTCATCCGGGCAAAAAATGAAATTTGTGTGAATGTCAGATTTTTTACTTAAAAATTTCGTAACGATTGTTCGAATTTTGTTAAAATAATTTTTCATCAATGGAACAACTGAAAATACAAAAAAATGACCGGCGGGAAATCTTCGGCTGGCTAATTTACGATTGGGCAAACTCGGCGTTTTACACAACCGTCGTCAGCGTTTTGCTCGGACCTTACCTGACTTCTCTGGCGCAGGCGCACGTTGGCGAAAACGGTGTTGTCTTAAATTTCGGGTTTCTTGGCGCGGTAACGGCAAAAAATCTTTTCCCCTTAAGTATCACCGTTTCAGTTTTATGTCAGGTTCTTTTTCTGCCTGCTTTAGGCGCGATCGCCGATTATTCAAATTTGAAGAAACGGTTAATGGCGTTTTTTTGTTATTTGGGGGTAACGGCAAGCTGCTTTTTATTTTTTGTGTCCGGTAACAATTACGTTTTGGGCAGCGTTTTGCTGATCATCGCCAACCTCAGTTTCGGCGCGGCGAATGTTTTTTATAACGCGTATCTGGTTGATTTGACCACCGAAGACAGGCGCGATTTTATTTCAAGTTACGGATTTGCAAGCGGTTACGTCGGCGGCATAATTGTCTTGATATTAAATATTTTATTTGTCCAAAACGCCGAATCATTCGGCTTGACAACTTCATTTGCCGTTCGTTTATCTTTGCTCGCGGCATCACTCTGGTGGGGAATCTTCGCGACGGTAACATTTTACCTAATCAAATCACGCGGAGCGTTTAAGGAACTTCCCAAAGATAGAAATCTTGTCTCGATCGGGTTTGGCGAACTTGCCGGAACGTTTCGGGAGTTGAAAAAACTGCGTTATACGGCGCGGTTTCTCATCGCCAGTTTTTGTTATAACAACGGAATACAAACCGTCATTACCAGCGCGTCGGTTTTTCTTTCGCAGGAATTATTCGTTGCTAGAGGACTCGAAGCGAGCCAATCTTTTCTTTTAGGAATATTCCTGGTCGCGCAAATTTCCGCGCTCGTCGGTTCGATTGGTTTTGAACGACTGGCACGAATTATCGGTGCGAAAAAAACGCTTTTAATTTCGCTATTTATCTGGATTTGTATTGTCATTTTCGCTTACGGATTTTTGCAGGAAGTTTGGCAAGCCTGGGTAATGAGCGTCTTTATCGGCTTGGTTCTGGGCAGTTCGCAGGCGCTTTCACGTTCTTTGTATTCACAGATGATTCCCGCCGGGCGTGAATCCTCGTTTTTCGGACTTTATGAAATTTCCGAGCGCGGAACTTCGCTGATCGGCTCTCTGGTTTTTGGCGTTGTGGTCGGCATTACAGGTTCTTTTCGCCAAGCGATTTTGTCAATGATTCTATTTTTTGCGATCGGAATTATCATCCTGCTTCTGACCGATACAAGGCGCGCCATTCTCGAAGCTGGAAACAATGCGCCCGAAGATGCGGCAGAACCAAAATAATTGTTTTGTTTTGGGTAGACACTCGGATATAATCTTAGACAATTTTGACAAGTAAAAACTTTTTGCCAAATCAATTAACATGACTGAAACAGCCGATGATAAAATCGTCACAATTTTTGGAGGCTCCCGGTGCAGCGAGATTTCCGTCGAATACAAACAAGCCAAAGCGATCGGCGCTTTTTTGGCGGAAGCCGGTTTTACGATTTGTACGGGCGGTTACTTGGGCGTGATGGAAGGCGCTTCACGCGGCGCGCGGGAAAAAGGCGGGCGCGTGCTTGGAATTGTGATGAATCAATTCAAATCCGAGCCGAATCGCTATCTGACGGACAAAGTGGCGACCAATCATTTTTACGGGCGGCTCCAGAATTTAATTGATCGTTCGGTGGGTTTCATCGCTCTCCGCGGCGGAATGGGAACAGTGACGGAAGTTTCTCTGGTGTGGAACAAACTGCAAACCGGAGTAATTGAAAAACGCCCGTTGGTGCTGCTTGGTGAGTGTTGGCGGGATGTTGTAAATTCGTGGCAGCGAAATCTGGCGGTCAGCGATACTGATGTCGCTCTGCTTGATTTTGCAGATACCGCCGAGGAAGCATTTGAAATATTTTTGAGCAAAATAAATGTGAAAAATACAAAATTTACGGAGGTTTTATGAAAAAGATTTTGTTGATGACAATTGTGTCAATCGCCTTTCTAAGTGCTGGGACGACTGCCCAAACAATTTTTATTCCGCGCCCCCCGGTAATTTATATCCCGCAGTTGGATCCAGTCCGGATGCATATCCAAAACCTAGTGTTTCGAAATATGGTCACTGCCGCTTCGCAAAGAGGTGGAACGACCGGCGCTAAAAAACGCTCTCCGGCGGCAGGAGCGGTAGATTACACAATGTTCAATCCGCGGCAGGAAAATTATCTGCCCAAAATGTTAGCGCAAGCAAGCAAAGGGAACGCAGCCGAGCAGCGCCAAGCCGAACAATTCTTTAATTCTTTAATAGAAAGATATGAGCAGGGTTCGCCCCATCACGAGTTGCCGAAAAATGAACTAGCCTACGCGCTTGTCCACTTCATCTTAGTTAATTACGAGGCTTACTATGATTTAGGTCCGGCGCCGATCGAAAAAGATCCATGGGCAAAACGAGCCAGAACCGAATCTCATCGAACTGCTTTAATGAATGAAAAAACGTCGCTTCTGACCACGACTGAGGAAGACAGAGCGATGTATTACCAATTTAAGGAAATGCTGTCGGCAAAACCTGAATTTAAGAAAATGACTGATAAGCAGAAACAGGAAATGACCGAAACATTGGTTATTATGAGCAGAATTATCAACCTAGCCCACGAGAAGGCAATCGAAAATGATGAAGAACAATTACTTCAGGAATCACATCAAGCGGCAGAAAAAGGTTTGGAGGAACTGCTCGGTGTGCCAATTGATAAAATCAAGTTTGACCTGACCGGTATTCACCTTAAATAATTAAATACAATCTGAAACGGAGTCATTTGCCAATTTTAAACGGTTCTGGTTAGCAATTCCTTTGCAAAAAATAGAACTTGATTGCGTTAATTTTTCAGGAGTTATGTTATGAATTGTCCGAAATGTAATTCGGCTCTATTGCCCAACGCGAGATTTTGCGGAGCCTGCGGTTTGCAGATGCCGCCAACACCTCAAACGTATCAGGAAAATCGGACACCGCCGCCGCACAATAATTACGGCGATCAACAGACAACAAATCAGGAAGCGTTTCATTTAGATGCCGACGGGCGCGGGCGCGGGCGTGGATATGAATGGGAAATCAAACATCAGGGCGCTTTTGCTTTAGCGGTGGTTAATTTGCAGGCTGAAAATTCCGTCTCGGCGGAGGCGGGCGCGATGGTTTCGATGTCGGCTAATGTCGAACTTCATTCAGAAATGAAGGGCGGCGTATTTGGCGCGTTGAAGCGTGCCGTCGGCGGCGAATCCGCTTTTGTTTCAACATTTACAGCAAGGGGAAGTGCCGGTGAAGTAACGCTCGCGCCCGGAACTCCCGGCGATGTCGTCGGAATTGAAATGAACAACCAGACGTTTATGGTGCAGTCAAGTTCGTATCTCGCCGGTGATCCGGGTTTGCAGATCGACACAAAGTTCGGCGGCGCGAAATCCTGGCTCGGCGGCGAAGGATTATTTCTTTTGCAAATCAACGGTTCGGGACTGCTTTTAATTTCTTCTTTTGGCGCGATTCACCGCAAATATTTGCGTCCCGGCGAGCAATATGTGATTGACACCGGACATCTCGTCGCGTGGGAAGGACAGATGCGCTATGAATTGAGAAAAGCCGCGAAAAGTGGGTTTTTCCGAAGCCTTCTGAGCGGCGAAGGGTTGGTCGCAGAATTCTACGGTCCCGGCGAAATTTTAATTCAAACCAGAAATTTAAGAGCTTTTGCCGGACTTCTCAAACCATTTTTCCCATCACAGGGCGGAAGCAGCGGCGGCATAAATGTTGGATTTGGTAATTAAATTCTGAACCATGACATTTTTCTGACGCGCATTTAATTTTTTTTCTTAAATTTGATATGACAGATGACAACGTGACCGGTCATTTTGTAGATTCCCAAAAAAACGCTGAAATAACGATAACCGCCCGCGCGGTTTCCAGGGGCGTTTCAAATGGCAGAGTAGTTTGTCTCTACGGAAACAGAAAACAATTTTACCGCGTTTTTTTGCAAAAGATACAGATTGAAGGCGAACTGGAACGCTTTCGGACGGCTGTCCATCTGGCTAAACTTCAGCTCAGGGAAATCAGTCGGCAAAGTGTCGCGTTTAACAAAGAAACAAAAATTAATATTTTTGACGCTCATTACCAGATGCTCGAAGACAATGCATTAAGTGTCAAAATAGAAAAACTTATCGAGGAAAAAAAAGTTAATGCCGAGTGGGCAGTTAAAATCGTTACCGATTCTTACATCGCCAATTTTAAATCGATCGCCGACACATATTTAAGGGAGCGATATATCGATGTCGAAGATATTACCGAACGCTTATTAAATGCTTTGAGCGGCGGCGGAAAATCAAATTTTTTGTTGGAAAAAAACTCGGTGATCGTCGCGCGGGAAATTAAACCTTCAACTTTGATTGAACTAATCGCGAGCGCTCCGAAAGCGATCGTTACCGAAATCGGCGGCTGGACTTCGCACAGTTTTATTTTGGCGCGTGAAATAAATTTGCCGGCAGTCACCGGTGTCACGGGAATTCTGAGGCGCGCTCAAACCGGAGACGAAGTAATTGTTGACGGTTTCATCGGGCAGGTGATTTTACATCCGTCGGAAAACACCTTTAAAAAATATCAAGCACGGGCGGCTCAGTTTCAAAAGGCAAAGGCGCCAAATTCTAACGCCCGGAAAGAAAAACTTATAACTCTCGACGGACGACAAATCACTGTTCGCGCAAACGTCGATTTTATCGATCAGCAAATCAGGCAAAAACTTTCTGGAGCAAGCGGAATCGGGCTTTATCGTTCAGAAATTTTGTTTAATCAAAACGAAAATTTTCCGACCGAACAGGAACAAATCCAAGCCTACCGGAAAATCGCCGAGATCGTCGGGACGGAGCGCGCCGCAATTAGAACTTTTGATATTGGTCCCGAACAGATTTCAGGAGCAGGACAGGAAAAGGAGAAAAATCCGGCGCTCGGGATGCGCGGTATTCGTCACAGTTTTTCAAATCTGGAACATTTTCGAACGCAAATTCGCGCTTTGCTCCAGGCATCTTCTAAAAAAAATAATATTGATATTGTGTTGCCGATGATTTCCGATGTTTCTGAAATCATTTTGACAAAAAAAATTCTGGAAGAAGAAAAGCAAAATTTAAGGGAACGGAAAATTGAATTCGGACAAATTCAGCTCGGAGCGATGATTGAAGTTCCGGCAGCCGTTCTAATTGTTGAAGAAATCGCCGGGGAAGTGGATTTTTTGAGTCTCGGAACAAATGATCTGGTGCAGTATCTGCTTGCCGTCGATCGTGATAACGGAACAGTCGCGGAATGGTATAAAACGCTTCATCCGGCGGTTATCCGTTCGATAAAAAAAGTTTTGGAAGCGGGCGAAAGCTGTAATATTCCGGTTATAGTCTGCGGCGAAATGGCTGGCTCGCCGGTTTACGCGGCAATTTTGATCGGTTTGGGAGCGGTTGAATTGAGTATGAACTTAAATTCGATTTCGCGCGTCGGCAAGACAATTTCCGGCATCGCCTTTGAGGAAGCGGCTCAAATCGCTAATCAACTTCTCAGATGCCGAAGCGCGGAAGATGGCGAAGAATTAGTCCGCCAATATTTTTTGCAAAAATGGTCGCATTTATTCACGCCGGAGAATCTACCGGGCGGTAAAATACAAAACTAAAAATTAAACAGCAGATGAACGCGAGTTTTCTGTGAAATTTGATTTTCGCAATAAAATAACAACCATTAGTAAATTTACACTCCGAGTTTAAAATTATTTTTGTTTA
>JACCRD010000240.1 GCA_013813755.1 Acidobacteriota bacterium
GTGTCTTTCCGCAAACGAGTGGTAATTCAGACGCATCCTTTGTTAAGTAAAATGAACGCACAAAAGATAAACGATATTCTAAATTCTCTGGCGCGGCTCGTCGCCGAAAACAGACAGGAAATTATCAATGCCAACAAACTCGACATCGCCGCGTGTCCGGTTGATGACGCGGTGATTTTTGATCGTTTAAAGGTTGATGAAACGAAAATTGATCAGATGTCCGCATCGATTAAAAGTGTAATCGATGCGCCGAATCCGGTGGGCAAAATTATTTCTTCGCACACGCGCCTCGATGACTTAAAGATTAAAAACAAAGCAGTTCCGTTCGGCACGATATTGATCATTTACGAAGCGCGTCCCGATGTTTCGATTGAAGCCGCGATTATCGCGCTCAAAGCCGGAAACAAAATTTTGCTCAAAGGCGGAAAAGAAGCGAGAAATACAAATCTTTGTCTGGCGGATTTATGGCAAAAAGCGCTGGAGGAAAACGATGCGGATACGGATTTTGTTAGATATCTCGATTTTTCCCGCGAGCAAACCAGGCAATTGATTTGCGGCGAAACGGAAAAATTTGATCTTGTGATTCCGCGCGGCGGCGAAAGTTTAATTGATTTTGTCGTCAAAAATTCCAAAGTTCCCGTCATCATCAGCGGGCGCGGCAACAATTTCGCATATGTTGACGTGGAAGCCGATTTCGAGATGGCAGTCAAAATAATTCTCGACGGCAAACAGCGTCTGAGCGTCTGCAACGCGCTCGACAAAGTTTTAATCAACGCGAATATTCACGATTTCGAAAATAAACTTAGAATGTTGACTAAAGCTCTGCTCGATAAAAAAATTGAAGTCTTCGGCGATAAGACGATTATCAAACTTTCCGCGCAAAATATTCAGCCGATTGAATGTGAAGACATTTGGGCGGAAGAATTTTTAGCGGCGAAAATTGTCATCGGAACAGTTTCAGATGTTCAGGAAGCGATCGAAAAAATCAATCGATATTCCGGCGGACATTCGGCGGTGATTGTCTCGAAAAACGATGAAACAGCCGAACGATTTTTGGGCGAAGTTGACTGCGCGGCGGTTTATCACAACGCTTCGACGAGATTTACCGACGGCGGCGAATTCGGTTTAGGCGCGGAAATCGCCATTTCAACCCAAAAACTTCATTTTCGCGGACCACTCGGCGCAGAACATCTTCTAACTAACAAATGGTTTGTTTACGGCGAAGGACAAGTTAGAAATTAGGAATTATTTTTTAAATGAAGAAGACTCTCGTATTAAAAATCGGCACCTCAACTTTGACAAGCGGAACAAATTTAATTTCGCGCGGTAAAATCGAAGATATCGGGCGGCAGATTCTCAGCCTTCGTGAAGATTTTGACATTGTACTCGTTTCATCGGGCGCGATTGCCGCCGCCAAACAATACATTAACATCAGCGATGCCGGGCGGCTCGTCGAATCGAAACAGGCGATGGCGGCAATCGGGCAACCGCTTCTGATGCGGATTTACAACGAGATTTTCAGCGATTTTGGCATTCGCACGGCGCAGTGTCTGATGACTTACAGAGATTTTGAAAATGTGACTTCGCGCCAAAACACGCTCAACACCATTACCGAACTGATCAAATACAGATACGTTCCGATCATCAATGAAAACGATACCACCGCCGTCGAAGAAATTATTTTAGGCGATAACGATAAACTTTCCGCGCTCGTCGCCGCACTTATTGGCGCCGATTTGCTTGTTCTCGCCAGCGACATCGACGGCGTTTTCGACAAAAACCCGCACCTCCACGCGGACGCGAAACTGATTCCTGAAATCTATAATATTAATGAAGCCCAAAATCTGGTTGAAGAACGCGATTCGGGACTCGGCACAGGTGGAATGAATTCAAAACTCGAAGCCGCGATGATTTGCCAGAAAGAAAATATCGAAACGCGAATCGTTAACGGCGGCGCGAATAATTTTCTGATCGACGCGCTCGCAGGCAAATTGCCCTGCACAAAACTTTTGACGCCTGCAAATACCAAAGCATTTGAATTACAACATTAAGTTTCCGCAGATTTTTTCACATCTAAATAAACAATTTGCCGCCCGAATTCAAAACGTTGTCAGCGCTTTGCAATCTTACTTTTCTTTTATTAAATGATAACGGTCGATCGATGGATTTTCGAGCGTCTGAATTTTGCCGCTCGTCCAGCGAATTTCGATTTGTTTGACCGAAGCCGCATTGCCCAAACCAACCAGAATTCGTGAATCGTTCGCCGCCAGATAACTGCCTGAATTGCTTTGGTTGAAAAATTGTTTTCTGCCGCTCGCCTCGGTTACGACAATTCTTGCGCCCTCGCCGTTCGGCGCGCTCTTCGCGCCGCCGCGCAGATCGATGCCGAGCCAGTGATTTTTTGTGCCGTTATTTCGCAAAATGATAGGCGCGCCGTTTGTTTGCGAGATGATAACGTCCGCGTCGCCATCGTTGTCCAAATCGCCCGAAGCCATTCCGCGCGCCGCCAAACCAATTTGAAAAATATCGCCCGCCGCTAAAGAAACGTTTTGAAATATTTTGCCGTTGTTACGCAGTAATAGCACCGGTTGCTTATATTTGAGAAAATCAGTCGTTTTTTCAATTGTGTCGAGAACGTGACCTTGAGCGACGAAAATATCGCGTTTGCCGTCGTTGTCAGCATCGATAAATTTCATGCCCCAGCCCGTGCCGTGAATCGTGTTTTGCGCCACGCCGGTTGTCAGCGTCGCATAATCGAAAAGCCACTCGCCTGCATTTCGGTAAAGCGGATAAGTTTCATTCGAGAGTGCCGTGATGAAAACGTCCTGGCGTCCGTCGCCGTCGTAATCGGCTGCGTCAACGCCCATTCCTGAAAAATATTTTCCCTTGTCGTCAAAAGCGACACCGGCGGCGAGCGCCGAATCTTCAAATCGTCCGCCGCCGAGATTGCGGAAAAGCTGTTGTTCGCTGTTGTCGTTGGCGATGAAAACGTCTGTCCAGCCGTCGTCATCGAAATCGGCGAACGCCACACCCAGAGATTTTCCTTTTGTTTGCGTGATGCCTGATTTTTCCGAAACGTTTTCGAAAGCGCCGTCTGCTTTTTGATGAAACAAAAGCGCGTTTGTTTTTTTAAAGTTGTCCGGATGACAATAGGCGCGATAGCCCGGACGCGTATCGCCGCAAATTAACGCGCCCGTTTCAAAATCCCAAACAACGTAGCGTGTGACCAGCAAATCGAGTCGCCCGTCACGGTCGTAATCAAAAAATCCCGCGCTCGTCGCCCAGCCGTCAACCACAATGCCGAGCTTTGCGCCCGCGTCCGCAAAAGTGCCGTTCCCGTTGTTGCGGTAAAAAGTCGCGCCGCCATAATGAGTGACAAACAAATCGGCAAAACCGTCTTTGTCGTAATCACCGACGGCAACGCCGAACCCGTAACCCGTGCCTTTCACGCCCGCTTTTTCCGTCTGGTCTTCAAAGCTGCCGTCCGACTTTTGACGATACAAACGATTCCAGAATTTCTGGTTTGATTTGTCGGGCATTTTGCCTTTCGGCATCGGGTCGAGCAGTTGCGCGCCGTTCGTAAAAAAGATGTCGAGCCGCCCGTCGTTGTCGTAATCGAGCAATGCGACGCCCGCGCCCATCGTTTCGAGCAGATATTTTTGCGCGGTCGGAGAAGCCTCGTGCTTAAAATTTATTTTGGTTTGACCCGTAATATCAGTAAAAGTAACGGGCGAAGGAAATTGCGGCGCAGTGATTGCTGGACGTTCGATTTTATTTGAGCTGTAAGATTTCCCTGCTGGTGTCTGGGCGTGAATTGCAAGCGGTGCCAAACACAGAGCAAAGACGAACAAAAATTTTAATAAACGATAAAGCATTGTTTAAGTTTTGATTGCGGAAACACGTACTTCGTCAAGTGTGTTGGCTTCATGTTTGCGCCTTTACTTCGTGCGGGCTTCTGCACTAATATCGCACAAATCAATTTGACGTTTCGATTCGTCGATCAACTTGTTATTTTTTTCATAAAAGAGCATTTCTTCTCGGTTTTCTTTTAATTGCGGCGGATAAAAATGTTTTTGATAAACCGGATAAGCCTCAGTTCGCAAATGCGCGAGCATTGAATGTCCACGCCGAATTTCGCGTTCGTGCCGAAGCGCGGAAACGTCAACCGGAGCGACGACGATTCGCTCACCCGGTCCCGGGGAAGCGTCGGCAAGCAGTCTTCCCTCAAAATCAACGATTTGACTGCCGCCCGACCACGAATACGGCGGATAAATTTTCAGGCTCGCGGCTTGGTTGGCGGCGACGACGTAAGCCGTGTTTTCGATGGCGCGGCAGCGATTGATAATCGTCCACCAATCCATCGGCGCGGTCGCATTCCACGGATCCATATAAGCCGAAACTCTCAACAAAACTTCCGCCCCGTTCGCCGCCAGTTGGCGCAAAACTTCGGGAAACAGCCAATCGTAGCAAATCGCTGTCCCGATGCGCCCAATCGGCGTATCGGCAACCGGAAACAGCGACTCGTCATAACCTTCGACATCGTGCGGGCTGGTGTGAACTTCATACGGAATCCAGGTGTTGACTTTGCGATATTTGTATAAAATGCCTTCGGGCGCGATTAAGCAAGTGGTATTAAAAAGCGCGTTCTTATATTTTTTATCCGTTTCGAGCATTGAGCCGGTTTGAATGTAGATGTTATGTTCTTTGGCTTTTTGCCAAACGCGCTCGGTGTGTTCGTTGGGAATTTCGACGGCGAGTTTTTCAATCAATTCTTTTGCCGTCGCAAAAATCGGGGCGGCGTGCGCGAACTCCGGGAAGACGACTAATTTAACCGGCAGAAACGGCGCGCTTCCAGCCACCGCCGAATCAATCATCGAAAGTATTCTGTCTGTATTGCGGCGCATCTCGCGTCGGTCAACCGGGTTCGGCTGGTCGGTCTGGCAAGCGGCGGCGGCGTATCTAATGTGTTCCATAAATTCAGCTGCGAATTTCAAATTGCGAATCGTTTTTGATTGTTCGGCAATTTACTTTATCAAAGCCGTTTAGATTCGCGGCAAAAAGCCTTTCACGGTTCGCGTCGTGTATTCATCGTAGATGCGGCGTTTTTCTTCGCTCATCGGAAATTGTTCGTTCGCCGCGTACGGATATTTTTTCATTTGTTTGAACGGCAGCGGAAATACCGCGTCGGGCGAGCCGGAATTGATGTCCATTTCTTTGCTGTAACCGTCGGCGAAAAGTAGAAACGTATATTTTCGATTGGCGGGCAATTCCGGCAAAGCGTCGAAACTGAGCGTCAATTCGTCGCCGGTTTTCGAGATGACGAAAACGTCGTCAACCGCCTCGAGCAGCCGATTGACCGCGCCGAGTTTCGTGAATGCGCCGCTGAAATATTTCCAGCGTCCGTCGTTCAAAACTTTATCGTAATTTGCCGCAATCATTTCGCCGTGTTTTATTTCTTCGGAAAATCCGCGCTCGCGCAGATTCGCTTGCGCCGGCTTTAATTCAGTTGTTTTCACCTCCGTTTGTTTGCTCGTACCAACCGCGATTTTGTCCCAGAATGTTTTAAAATTCGTGACAATGCGGACTTCGCGCGAGTCGGACAAAAATTTGCCGGTCAAATCCACGACGAGCGTTTGCGGACGCCCGACGGAAATGCCGATGCTGTCAATAATGGTTTGCCATTCGCCCCGTTTGTTTTTGACTTGAAGTTTCGGCAAAAATAGCGATTTTCCGCTTTGCGAAGCGGCGAGATTGTCCGAGGAAAAAGCGTAATCCGTCCAGCCCGTCAAAAGCAAAAGCGTTCTGCCGTCGAAGCCTTTTTTATCGTCCAAATTCAA
>JACCRD010000236.1 GCA_013813755.1 Acidobacteriota bacterium
GACGACTCTGACGGTGGTTTATCGTCCCGGTTCGATTCAGTCAAATATTGTTTTAGCAAATTTGGCGATTGACCGCAGCAATCCGGATTATTTCCCCGTTCTGGTGATGAATCAGGTTTTGGGCGCGGGCGCGTCTTCGCGTTTGTTTATGAATCTGCGCGAAGCGAAAGGCTACACTTACGGCGCGTATTCGCGCTTTGATACGAAAAAACTGGCGGGAAATTTTGAAACAAACGCCGAAGTCCGAACTCCGGTGACCGGCGATTCGCTGAAAGAATTTTTCTTTGAACTCAATCGCGTCCGCAACGAAAAAGCGTCGGAAAAAGAATTAAAAGACGCAAAAAGTTTTTTAACCGGAGTTTTCCCGCTTCGCGCCGAAACGCAGGAAGGCTTGACGAATCTGCTCGTATCACAGCAATTGTATGATTTACCCCCCGATTATTTGCAGACTTACCGCGATAAAGTTAATGCCGTCACGCTCGAAGATGTTGAGCGCGTGGCAAAGAAATATATTGCGCCTGATAAAATTGCGATTGTCATCGTTGGCGATGCCGAAGAAATTTTGCCGCAAATCAAACCTTATTCACAAAAAATTAATGTTATTGACGCGGAAGGCAAAACTTTAGATATCAATAAATTTGGCAAAACATCGACAGCGGCGATGGCGAACGTCAATGGTAAATGGAATTTGACAATTGAGGCGCAGGGACAAAAATTGCCTGTTACTTTAACACTTAAACAAGACGGCGCGAAAGTTTCCGGCACGCTCGATTCGATGCTCGGCAAAGGCGAAATCTCGAACGCGAAAGTTTCCGGCAACAAATTAACCGGCGCGGCGAAAACACAAATTCAGGGTCAGTCTGTTGAGTTAAACATCAACGGAACAATCGACGGCAATTCGATGAAAGGCGTCATCAATTCATCTGCACCGGGCTTTCCGCCGCTTCCTTTTGAAGGAACACGCGAAGGTGGCGCAAGCGTTGAAAGCAAATCAACGAGTAAAACAGAAGTGCCGACAACCAAAACTTCGAGCGGAAATATCGCCGGAAAATGGAAAGTTGACACTGATGTCAACGGACAGGCAGTTTCCGTCGAGGTAAATTTCAAACAGGAAAGTGGGAAATTAAGCGGAACATTGTCATCCGCGTTTGGCAGCGGAACCGTTACTGAAGGAACTTTGAACGGTAAAACTGTGAAAGCAAAAATGATGCTTGATTTTCAGGGTGAGCCTTTAGAAGTTTTGTTTGACGGCAACCTAGACAGTGACGGCAAAATGAGCGGAACACTGACACCGCAGGGCGGCGGAATCAGTGCACTGCCTTTTACCGCGACGAAGATAAACTAAAAGAAAGTAAAATTTTCAAATAATAAAAAGCGGGCGATAAATTATTCAAGTTTGAATAATTTATCGCCCGCTTTTTGAATATCACAAATTACGGCTTCAGATATTTGCCAAACCAATCAAAAACCTGTCCATACCAAAATTCGGAGTTTTGCGGTTTCAAAATCCAGTGACCTTCGTCCGGGAAAACAACTAATCTCGAATCGGTATTGTTTAATTGCAGAGCCGTATAAAGCTGTAAACTCTGATCAACCGGAACACGATAATCGAGTTCGCCTGCCGTCACAAGTGTTGGTGTTTTGAAGTTCCCAGCGAATTTGTGCGGTGACCATTTTTGATAATTAACCGGATTTTCCCAGGGCATTCCCTTGAATTCATATTTGACGAACCAAAGTTCTTCGGTCGCACCCGCCATACTTTCCAGATTATAAACTCCGGCGTGCGAGACAAGGGCTTTAAATTTGAAACGCGGATCGGTGTTGTGTCCGAGAATCCAGTCAACCATATAACCGCCGTAGCTCGCGCCCGCCGCGCCGATGCGGGTTCGGTCAATCGAAGGATTTTTCTTCAAAACTTCCGCCACGCCGTTCATAATATCGATATAAGCTTTGCCGCCCCAATCAGCTGAAATCTCGTTGACGAATTTTTGTCCGTAACCGGTCGAGCCGCGCGGATTCGGCATAAAAACGATGTATCCGGCATTGGCAAAAACTTGCGGATTCCAGCGATAACCCCAATTATTGTTCCACGCTCCCTGTGGTCCGCCGTGAATCAATACAATCAGTGGATATTTGCGCCTCGCGTTAAAG
>JACCRD010000241.1 GCA_013813755.1 Acidobacteriota bacterium
AACTATTCGCGCTGGTAAAATTTAATCAGTGATAAATAAGAGAGGGATAAGATTCTGGGAATCTTATCCCTCTCTTATTTGACCTTAATCCTTTATTCATTGCCCTTAATTTATTCTTCCGTTAAAATCTGATAAAAGAAGAATAATTTCATCAATTGCCGCCTGGCGCACCTTTCCGTCCGCCACGCCGTTGATCAGTATCGAAAACACAAGTTTTTCGCCTGCTCTGGTATTTACATAACCCGAAAGCGAAGAAACCTGATCAATCGTGCCGGTTTTCCCTCGAACATTAGCGGCGGCGCTCGTTCCTTTAAAACGATTTCGCAAAGTTCCGTCAACTGCCCCGATAGTTAATGAGTCGCGCCAAACATTTGCGTATTGGCTTTTTGCCATATATGAATAAAGTTTGACGGCAGAATCGGGCGTAATCAAATTATGTCTCGAAAGCCCCGAACCATCCGACTGAATTACGCTGTCGGGCGGCATGCCGATTTGCCGCAAAAAATTCTGCACGGTTTTTACGCCGAGTTCCGCGCTTGAAGCATTGGAGAGTTTTTTATCGGGAGTTGTTCCCAGAACTGCCCCGGGTGCAGCAGTAGTTGCAACTACTTCTTCCTTTCTGCCAATTTGTTCGCCGAGCGTCCATAAAATCGTTTCGGTGTAAAGATTTTGACTCGGTTTCATTGTTTTTGCCGCAATAATATTAAACGGCGGCGATTCGACTTTGGTAATTTCAACCGGCGGAGGCGAATTACTGTTTGCCGCGGACAGCTTTTCTTTCACGCCGATAACACGATTTTGTCCGGTAATTACGACGCCTTTTTTGATCAGAAGTCCGCGCAGCATCTCGATGAAAAGCTCGGCGGGGCGCGAAACGGCGACGTATCCTTCAAAGCCTTTATCGTCAGCCGGCATCGTGCCTGTAATCTCAATCGTATTCTGGTCAAGTTTTTTGATTATTCGAAGTTCTCGCTTTACGCCCGCCGCGGAAACCGTGCAGCGGTTAGAGATTTTTACAATTGTGTTAGAGGGAAGAGTCTGAACAGCGCACGATGCGCCAATCGAACCCGGTTTGATTCGTAAATCGATAGCATTATCGTTGACCGCCAAAGCCGAAACTTCCGCGCCGTAATACCACTGCAAATCGTCCCATTCCCAACCCGAAGGAATCGGATTGCCCGCAAAATAACTTTCATCGCCGACCAGGTTTCCTTCGACGCGTTTCACGCCTGCCTGTGCGATCAGCGTCGCCAGAGCATCTAAGCCTTTGTAATAATCATTTTCGTAAAATGATGTCGAGAACGAAATATCACCGCGCCCGTAAACGCTTAAATCGCCGCGAATTGTGCCGCTCGCATCCGGCAGAGCACCCGCGAAAACGCTGGTCACAAAACGGAAGTTAGGCGAAAGTTTTTCGAGCGCCGTCGCAACCGTGTAGCTTTTCATATTGGAGGCAGGCATAAAATACTTTTCGGCGTTCGTCTCAAAAATGACTTTTCCAGTATCGAGCGAAGCTATTTTTATGCCGATCTGTCCGCGTCTCAGTTCCGGGCGAGCTAACCTGATCTGAATGCGAGACTGCAAATCCGCAACAGTTTGAATCGGCGTTGGAGTCGATGTCGGAGTTGGCGAAGTTGTCGGAAGTGGCGTAAATGTTGGCGTCGGCGTCGGTTTTTCGACAATTATTTTAGTGCGTGTTTCCTGCGTGTAAGCCGCGATGCCTAAATTAAAAAAGGCGAGCGCGAAAGTTAAAAATCCGGCAATTTTTGTTGTATTTCTGGTTTTTTTCATCGAGTTTTTTAGTGAAAGATTACGTCTTTGCAATAATTTATCATAAAAAAAGGCTGTCAGAAACGTTTTCCGACAGCCTGAATATTTGAGGAGAGAGTGAATAAATAGATTATTTCACGCCGATCAAAATGTCAATATCGCTTTTCGGAATCCGCGCGTCGAGCATCACATCACTGCCGCTTTGTGAAATAGTTAGATTTTCCAAAACCCGCGCGTAAACTTTTTTATCCACGCCTTTCGAGCCGCCGAGAATTGATGGCAGAAACGCCTGCAGACCCTGCAAAGTTTCCTGCAGACCCTTCGCCTGTTCGGGTTTTAGTGTTCTCGCCATCAGTGAAATCGTCGCGCTTCCGTCCGTTACATCAACTGCGCCCGAAATTTGGCGGATAGCGTCAAGATTTTTTCCGAGTTCATCATTTTCGAGATTAACAAGCGCCGACATTCCATTCGGAAGTTTCGCGCCAAAACTCATTATGGCATTCGGCTTCCGATTTACTAATTCCAGAACATCAGCGGCGACGCGCGTTTTCGATTGCAGCAGTTCCCGCACGCGCGACAGAGAACCGACAGCTAAAGTATTGGCATCGAAGCTGGTTACGGCAAGCTCATGTGAAAAATGCTTCAGCCAGTCAGAACTGATTATTATACCAAGACCGGGAACGAGCACGGAACCGGGAACGAGCACGGAAGTTTTGCCGGTTTGCGGATTATTATCAGGCAAGTTTTTCTTCGACGAAAAAATATAGACAGTCTTATCGCCAATTTTTTCTTCGCGGTATTTTGCTGAGGAAGCAGCAATTTTAGCCATCGCGAGTACTGCTCCAGGATTAAAGCTGCCGCGAGCGAGGAGAACCGGTTCAAAGTCCATTTTTTTGGCAGAAACTGTCTTGGTTGTAACTCCAATCGCAAACTGCTCAAATTGTCTCAAATCAATACCCGTCTGAGCTTTCACTTCATCAAACTTGCCCAAAATGCCATTAAGCATCGGTTGATTACCCGATAAAATTTGCGGCAGCGCTTCGCTTAAAAGCCTCTGCATATTGACATTTATCACGCCGTCCGAAGCCGGAAGAAGCGCGGCAAGTTGGTTGCGTTGTTGGACGCTTTTTTTCGTGTTTGTATCTGCCAGCACCGTGCCGACTCCGTTTAATACAAAAGCACAAACAACAAGGAGCGCGAAAATTTTCTTTTTCATATGGAAAACCTCTTTTAGAAATTGATTCTGAGCAAAATGCTTCAACCTTAAAGATGATTTATAATCGGTAAAAAGTTGGCTTATATTATCAATCTTTCAATAAAAAAGCGCGTCCACCTTATAGAAAATCGACTCCCATATATGTCTTCAATAAACTTTCCGAATCCGCACACACACGAATTTGCTGAATGGGTTTTATTTGGCGATTATTACTACAACGCCCGTGATATCATTTGTTTTGGCGGCAAAATGACGATTGAAAACTTAAAAAATGCTTATCGTCAGGGGATTTTTCCGTGGGAGATTGAAGGATTACCGCTTCCGTGGTTTTGTCCCGAAAAGCGCGCCGTTTTGGAATTTGCGGAGTTACACATTCCGCGCTCGCTACAAAAAGAACAGCAGAAAACAAAATTTACATTTACAAT
This sequence comes from Acidobacteriota bacterium, assembly GCA_013813755.1. Classification (GTDB taxonomy): domain Bacteria; phylum Acidobacteriota; class Blastocatellia; order Pyrinomonadales; family Pyrinomonadaceae. Next base: position 3,412 of record JACCRD010000241.1, read on the forward strand.
CAACAAAGCTTTTCCAAAGGTAATCGAAAACTGCGCCAAAGCGAAACGTACACACGAAAGCGGCACCTGGATTACCAAAGAATTTATTGACAGTTACACGAAATTTTACGAAGCGGGCGGCGCGCACAGCGTCGAAGTTTGGGACGAACACGGCGGGGAACTGGTCGGCGGACTCTATGGCGTTGACGCGGGCGGAGTTTTCTGCGGCGAAAGTATGTTCCACAAAGCTTCCAATGCCTCCAAACTCGCGCTTTTATTTCTTATCGAACACCTGAAATCGCGCGGCGCAAGTTGGCTCGATGTTCAGGTGATGACACCGCATTTCAAAGTTTTAGGCGCGAAGGAAATCCGGCGCGAGTTTTTTTTAGATAAACTTAAGAAAACACAATCTTTAGAATTAAAGTTGTTTTGAAATTGAATTTTGAAAATATCTATGAAGAACTTTTTGATTTATGGAGCAAACGGTTATACGGGCGAACTCGTTGCCAGAGAAGCGGTTAGGCGCGGGCTGAAACCGATTCTGGCGGGTAGAAGTCAAAACAAAATTGAACCGCTGGCGAAGGAATTAAATTTGATTTTTCGCACTTTTTCGCTTGAAGATAAAAAATCGCTTGAATATACGCTTAAGGAAGTTGATTTTGTGCTGCACTGCGCCGGACCTTTTTCGCTCACGTCGCAACCGATGGTTGAAGCGTGTCTCAGGCTCGGCAAGCATTATCTGGATATTACGGGCGAAATTGCCGTTTTTGAACAAATGGCGCAGCGTGATGAAGCAGCGAAAAAAGCCGGAATAATGATTATGCCCGGCGTCGGTTTTGATGTCGTGCCATCGGATTGTCTTGCGCTCCACCTGAAAAATCGTCTGCCGTCGGCAACTGTTTTAACGCTCGCTTTTTACGGTCTGGGTAAAATCTCGCACGGCACGCAAGCTACAATGTTGATGAACATCGGAAACGGCGGCGCAATTCGCAAAAACGGTGAGATTACGCGAGTTCCCGCCGCGTACAAGGCGCGCGAAATTAATTTTGGCGAATTTTCAAAAACCGCCGTCGCAATTCCGTGGGGTGATGTTTCGACAGCGTTTTATTCAACAGGAATTCCAAACATCGAAGTTTATACAGTCGTGCCTGAATTAAATCTAAAGCTGCTCAAACTGAGTCGTTATATCGGCTGGCTGCTCGCCTCTAAACCCGTGCAGAATTATTTGCAAAAACAAATCCCCTCCGGCGGCGCAAATGAAGAAGAGCGCACTCAGGGCAAAACTTATTTATGGGGCGAAGTATCAGACGCGGATGGAAACCGCGTTTCAACAAGAATGCAAGCACCGGAAGGTTATACGCTGACGGTTCTGACCGCGCTCAACATTGCCGAAAAACTTCTCGAAGGCAATTTCCAAAAGGGTTTTCAAACTCCCGCCAAAGCCTTCGGCGCGGATTTAATTTTAGAAATCGAAGGTGTGAAGCGAATGGACGCCTGAAAATGGAAAATGTCCGATAAAATTTTCTCCAATTAATTAATGCGGAAAGACTTAGTTTTATGCGCGTTTTACATTTACTCGATACGATAAATCGCGGCGGTGCGGAAATGCAGGCGCTCGATGTTTGCCGCAACGCGCACAAATATGGCATTGAATTGACTTTTGTCACCGCGCAGGGTGGAGCGATGGAAAAGGATTTTCGCGCTTCAAACGCGGAATTTATTCGTTTGTCTCGCCGTCTTCCGATTGATTTAACGCTCATTCTAAAACTTCGGAAAATAATAAAAGATCAACGAATCGAGCTTGTGCAGAGTTATCAGGCGGTTGACGGACTGCATCTTTATTTGGCGACACTTAATTTGCCAGTCAAGCAAATTTTGAGTTTTCAGGGTTTTATCAGCGACCGAAAAAACCGACAAACTTCCCGCTTTTTAATTCCGCGAATGGACGCTAACATTGTGGTCAGCAAAGGTTTAATGAAATGGCTCGAAAATAATGACGGGCTTCAAACGAGCAGCAATTTTCACGTTATTTACAACGGCGCAGATCAGAAACGACTTGCGCCAAGCGGAAAATTCCTAAAAAAAGAACTCGGTTTAAGTGAAAATGTTTCGCTTTTCGGAATGATCGGCAATTTCTACCGCGACCGGCGCAAAGATCAAATAACTTTATGCAAATCGCTGCCGAAGGTTTTCACTAAAATTGAAAACGCGCACTGTATTTTTGCCGGAAAGATTGAAGAAGGCGCTGAAGAAAAGTTTCAGGAATGTGTAGATTTCTGCGAGAAAAACGGCATTACCGAAAAAGTTCATTTTCTCGGTGGGCGCAGCGACGTACCGGATATTTTAGAGGCGCTTGATTTATTTGTTTTTTCGTCTCTGCACGAAGGCTTGCCCGTCGCCGTTTCCGAGTCGATGCTGGCGAATGTGCCGATGATTGTTTCCGATATTGAACCGCTTCTGGAAGCGTCCGGCGGCGGAAAATACGCCGAAGTTTTTCCGGTTCAAAATGCCGCAATTCTCAGCGAAAAAATCTTGAAATTACTCAAGAATACAGACCTGCGCGAAGATTTAGCAGTACGAGCCTTTAAATTTGCGGCTGAAAATCTCAGTATCGAAGCACATCTTCGTGAATTGAAAAAACTTTATTATTCGATTCTTTAATTTCAAGCGCTAATATTCGATTCAATAACGCGCCGTTTTACCGGAGAAGAAAGCACGATAGAAGTTGTCGTAATTCCGTGCGGCGTGAGTTTGTCGATCACCGTTTCGAGATGCTCAACTGAGGCGACCGCGATTTTCATAATAAACGAATCGCCGCCCGTTTCCCTGTGACACTCCAGAACTTCTTCCGACTCCTGAGCGACTTTGATTATTTTGCTGTAATCAACGCCCGAAATGCTCATCCGTATAAACGCCGTGATCGGCAAACCGATTTTTGCCAGGTTTATTTCAGCGCGGTAGCCTAAAATTATAGATGCGTCTTCGAGTTTGCGCACGCGCTCAATCGCCGCCGGCGTCGTCAAACCGATTCGTCTGCCGAGTTCGGCGAAAGAAATTCTCGCGTCTCTCTGTAGTTCTTCAAGTATTTTCCAGTCAATAACATCAATCATTTTACATTTTAAGAAATTATGTTTGTTTAGCTTAACAATCTAAAGTATTTTCATCATAAAAACTATTCTTGCTTATTCAAATTAAATAGCATTTTCGAGTAAAATTTATCAAGTTCAAAATTTTAAGAATTTACAAATTGATAATTTTTATTTTCAATTTCAAAAGGAGAATTTTATAGATGCCAAATGAAACCGTTTTAACAAAGGAACCTGACTTTAACCTTTCAAATAATCAGGTAAAAAA
>JACCRD010000251.1 GCA_013813755.1 Acidobacteriota bacterium
ATGGGTGTCAAACTCGAATCAATCACGGTTGACGACCTCGGACAAGCCGCGAAAATTACGATTGACAAAGACAACACGACTGTTGTTGACGGCGGCGGCGAAGGCTCGGCAATCGAAGGGCGCGTCAAACTTATTCGCAATCAAATCGAAGAAACATCTTCTGATTACGACAAAGAAAAACTGCAGGAACGTCTCGCTAAATTAGTCGGCGGCGTCGCGGTTATCAAAGTCGGCGCGGCGACCGAAACCGAAATGAAAGAAAAGAAAGCTCGCGTTGAAGACGCAATGCACGCGACACGCGCGGCGGTTGAAGAAGGAATTGTGGCAGGCGGCGGCGTCGCTCTGGTTCGCGCTTCGCGTATTCTTGACGAATTCAAAACCGATGCAGAAGACACGGACGAGCAAATCGGTGTCACAATCGTCAAACGGGCGCTCGAAGAACCGCTTCGCCAAATCGCGCAAAATGCAGGCGCGGAAGGCGCGGTAATTGTCGGCAAAGTCCTCGAAAACGACAGCGCAAACTACGGCTTTAACGCGGCAAGCGAAAAATTTGAAGACCTTGTTGCCGCTGGCGTTATCGACCCGGCGAAAGTAACCAGAACCGCGCTGCAAAACGCGGCTTCAATTGCCGGACTGATGCTGACCACCGAGGCGATGATCGCCGATATTCAGGAAAAAGACGAACACGGCGGCGGTATGGGCGGCGGAATGCCAGGCGGTATGGGCGGTATGGGTATGGGAATGTAATTCAATTTTGGATTTTAGATTTCCGATTTTGGATTTTCATCAAAACAAAAAGGCTTCGTTTCGTTCAGGAACGGAGCCTTTTTACTTTTAATTAATCAAATTTATGTGTAACATAAATTTTTATAAATATCTGTGAGACGTGAGTTTTAGAAATCTATCGCTTGAATAAGAATCTAGAAGTCAGAAATCTCTGGCAAATTACTTTTTCTACTGTTTCAATCTCTACTTTTGTTTTCGTCAGCGAATTTCTTTTTAGCTTCCGCAGCGCCACGATAAGCAGCCGTATCGATTAATATTTTTGCGGCTGAATACAATATTCTCGATGCAATATTAAAGATTATTAAAGTTTAGAGGAGAGCGATATGAAAGCAGTAAAAATTGCGCTTTTATTTGTATTGGTAATTGGTTTTGTCGTGCCTGTCTGGTGGCATATTTCCAGTCAGAAGCAGGACGAGCCGAGAATATCTGAAATTCAGGAAGCCGAACCGGATATTTCGGAAGGCGGGGGAATGGATAAAGAAGAATATTTGCATCTGCGTAACGAGCAGCTGTCTTTACTGCGTGGTTTAGATACCGCCAAGCAGGATTCGCGCGTGAAAGCCGTCAGGAAGATGGAGCAGAGCGAAAATTTACTGGCTCAGAAACCTGAGACTGAAGATCAGATGGCTGCTTCGGCTTGGCAACCGCTCGGTCCCGCTCCGATTCCCGTTAGCGCGGTTACTGCATACAGCGGGCGCGTTACGTCAATCGCCGTTCATCCGACTAATCCGAATATCGTCTATGTCGGCACCGCGCAGGGCGGGCTTTATCGCACTTTGGATGGAGGGGCGAACTGGACTCCGATGTTGGACGGCGCTCTAAGTTTAGCGATTGGTTCGGTGGCGATTGCGCCGTCGGATCCGACAACGGTTTTTGTCGGCACGGGTGAGTCTGCATTTTCGACCGACAGCTTTTTTGGCGTCGGAATTTACCGCATTACAAATGCCGACACCACGCCCATCATTTCGGGTCCGCTCAAACAGGGGACAACCGGCGGAGATGTCTTTACGGGACGCTCGGTCAGCAAAATTATTGTTCATCCGACCAATCCGAATATTTTATTTGCTACAACAACAACCGGCACTGCCGGAATCAGCGGCTCAACGCTGGGAGCAATTCTACCGAGCGTCGGAGTCTTCCGCACCGCTAACGCGATGGCGGCAAACCCTTTGTTTGAAAAACTGACGATTCAGGGAATGACGAGCGCGAGCCGGGGAGTGGTTGACGCGGTGATCGAACCGGACAATCCGGCTCGCCTTTTTATTACTGTGGTGGGCGGCAGCGGCGATGGCGGCGTCTATCTTTCGACCAACGCACTTGACGCCGTTCCGACGTTTACGCGCACTCTAACAACCAGCGACGGCTCCGGCACCGGACGCGCCGAACTTGCCATCAATAAAGTCGGCGAAGTCATAACGGTTTATGCCGCGACCGGAACTGCCAACGGAACTCTTTTTAAATCGGCTGACGGCGGTGCGACTTTTGTTCAGGCGATCGCCAATACTTTCTGCAATCCGCAGTGTTTTTATGACATTGCCGTCGCGGTTGACCCGAACGACGCGAGCAAGGTTTATCTCGGCGGCTCGCCGGCTCTAATTTTCGGGCGGTCGGTTGACGGCGGCTCGGCTTTTACAAACAGCTCGACCGGACTGCACGTTGACACGCACGCGTTTGCCCTCGCGCCGTCGGATCCAAAAACGATGTATTTCGGATCCGACGGCGGAATCTGGAAAACAAACGATGTGAGCGCCACGCCGATTGTCTGGACGACTTTAAATAACGCTTCATTCAGCGCGACTCAATTTCAGAGCCTCGCCCTTCATCCGCTCGACCGCAACTATCTGCTCGGCGGAACGCAGGACAACGGTACGCAATTTCTCGCTCCCGACGGCATCACCTGGGTACGCTCGGACGGCGGTGAC
>JACCRD010000003.1 GCA_013813755.1 Acidobacteriota bacterium
TTTCTCTCTGCCAGGTAATCTGTCATTTGAGTTAAACAAAGACGGGCTTGGTTAGCAGGAAAATTATCAGTCAAAACTTTCTTCGCTTCATCGGTTATATCTTTCAATTTCAGGCGCGCCGCTTCCTGACCCTGGCTGATGACAAATGTTTTTTTTGTGTCATCAGCCGCGAAAAGTGCGACGTCTTCCGCCGTATCAATTAGGTCGTCGCTCAATTGATACGCGTCGCCGAGAAGTTCGGCAAAACGCAAAAGATGCTCTAACTTATCGTCACTCGCGCCTTCTAAAATTGCTCCGACGCGAAGAGCGAGGCGCATCAGAGCTGACGTTTTTAGATTTCTGATTGATTCAAAGTTATAATCCGCGCTTTCTAAACAGTTGTTTGGAGCAGAAAAATTGTCCGCGTCCGCGCCTTTTGCTAAAGCCAAATCAACCGATTGCCCGCCGAGCATTCCCGCCGCACCGACACATTCAACAATTTCAAAGTGCGCCCGCATTGCCAGTTCAGGCGAATTTCGGTGATTAACAAAAACCAGTCCGTAGGCGGCATTAAGGAATCCGATAGCGACCAGCACCGATAAACCTTCGCCAAACTGCTCGTGAACAGAAGTTTTTCCGCGCCGCTCGCTCGCGTTGTCCATACACGGCAAATCGTCGAAAACAAGTGAACTCGTATGGATAAATTCGACCGCTGCCGCCGCCGGCATTGTATTTTCTGGTTTGCCGCCGGTGAGTTCGGCGCCCAAAAGCGTCAAAATGGGTCGCAGACGTTTGCCGCCTGAAAAAAGCGCGTATTCCACCGCTTCATTAAACTTTGTCTCAATCCGCGGCGGCGCAAGCGGCAGAAACCGGCGCAAATTATTTTCAATATTCGACTTGTGGCTTTCGAGATACTGCCACAAATTAGCGTCTAAACTTGTTTTTCTTCCTTCAGACATTATTCAAGAGTGTTTTGGTAAAACTTTTTCGCCGCCTCGGCTAATTTAATTTGAACTGTCACGCGAAACGGATGTTTGGCGACAAAACTTGGAACTCTTTTCACTTTGGCGCCCATCTGTTCAAGATTTTGAACGAGCGCTTCATCAGAAAATTCTTCGTGACCAAATTTTTCAGCGGCTCTCTTAAAAGCTCCGCGCAGACGGTCAAGCGCCAGCTCGCGTTCGGCGAGAGCTTTTCCACGCGACTGAAACTCACCGAGCGCGTAAAGCAAAACTTTTTCAACCGCAGCTTGATCAGAATTTGATTCAACGTTCGATTCAAAAAGATTAGGTTGATTTATTGATTGTTCCATGGTCATTAAATGTTTGATATACAAAAAATAACACTCGCCGATAAATTTTGATACTTCAGAAGGATTTTAGCACAATCGTTTTCGAGTTCGGTCAGAGATTTTGCAAGCTCTCCGGCGAGATGTTACATTTTGTTTGAAAACTATGTCTGAAAACAAAAAATTTCAGGTTGGACTGGGCGTTTCAGGCGGAATCGCGGCGTATAAAGCGATTGAGGTTTTGCGTCTGTTGCAAAAAGCCGATTGCGACGTGCAAATAGCTATGACGAGGCACGCGACAGAATTCATCCAGCCGCTGACGTTTCGGGCTTTAACGGAAAATTATGTTTTAGTTGACGATTACGCGCCGGAGAATCCTGACCCGATCGCGCACATCAATTTTTCTCAAAAAATAGATTTGCTTTTAATCGTTCCGGCGACCGCCAATATTATCGCTAAATTTGCGGGCGGTATCGCCGATGATTTTCTTTCTTCAACTTATTTGGCTTCAAACGCCCCGGTTCTGCTGGCGCCCGCGATGAACACTTCGATGTGGGAACACGCGGCAACCAGGCGCAACGTCGAGCATTTAAAAAAAGACGGAGTTTTTTTCGTCGAACCGGTTGCAGGCGAATTAGCGTGCAAAACAGTTGGCACCGGAAAGCTCGAAGATGTCGAAAATATCGTCCAGCAGGCGCTTGAAATTCTTAATTCAAAATATCAGTTTGAAAATTCAAAGAAAGATTTAACAGGCGAGAACGTTTTGATAACCATTGGCGGAACGCGCGAGGTAATTGATCCGGTGCGTTTTATTTCGAATCATTCATCCGGCAAAATGGGTTTCGCCGTCGCCGTCGCCGCCAGAAATCGCGGCGCGGCGGTAACGATTGTGCGCGGCGTGACAAGCGTCGAACCGCCCGCCGATGTCAAAATAATCAGCGCGATTTCGGCTGCTGAAATGCACCGCGCCGTGATGCGGGAATTATCTGACGCTACCATCTTTATCGGCGCGGCGGCGGTCGCCGATTATCGTCCGAAAAATGTCGCCAATTCAAAAATCAAAAAAACCGGACGGGATTTTCTGACTCTGGAACTAGAAAAAACAGCGGATATTTTGGCAGATGTCGCCAATTCGAAAAACGAAAAACTTCTTGTTGTCGGCTTTGCGGCTGAAACTGAAAATGTTTTGGATTACGCGCGTTCAAAAATGGAAAAGAAAAATCTCGATTTAGTAATTGCTAATGATATTACAAAAAAAGGCGCGGGATTTAACATCGATACCAACATTGCAACAATTTTGATACGCGGAAACAAGCAGGAAATCGATCTTCCTTTGATGAGCAAACGAGAAATGGCAGACAAAATATTTGACGAAGTGGTAAAATTAAGAAAAAATTTATTAACCGCGGATTTATGCCGGTAAACACGGGTATTTTGATTTGATCTCGCTTATTTTGGTCATTGTATTTCTCCGCTTTAAAATGTTTTTATGCAGAATGAGTTCTCTATTTTGGTCGAAGAATTAAACGAACAGATTCTTTATCTTAAAGAACTCGGCGTGGAAAATTTCAATGTTGATTTGCCGGAAGCGGACAGTTCAAAATTCAAGGTTCTGAGTTTAAAGTCTGACATCTCGCAGGAAAAGTTGGCGCGTTTTGTTCCGTCTGATGTTGAAATGCTTGAGGCGATTGCGACAAAACCGACAAATGCCAGTGTTGAACAAAATAAACCGCGAACAAGTATTTTAGAAGCCTCAAAATTGTCGTCTCTGCCGAAGAGAAATTCCACAATTTCAAATCTTTTAAATAACCCAAAAGAAGAACAAACAAGGGAAAATACTATGCCAGTAAAAACATCTGAAGAAATGCCGTCGCTGTTTGGCGAGATCGTGCAAACTCTGCCTGAATCAATTGAAACGATTGAAGAAATCCGTCTGGACATCGGCAACTGCACGCGCTGCACGCTTTGCGAAAGCCGTATCAAGATTGTTCACAGCGATGGAAACCGAGAAGCAAATCTAATGTTTGTCGGCGAAGCTCCAGGCGCCAACGAAGATGCCGAAGGTCGTCCGTTTGTCGGAAAAGCCGGGCAGCTTCTGAATAAGATTATCGAAAGCATCGGCTTGAAGCGCGAAGACGTTTTTATCGGCAATGTCAATCGCTGTCGCCCGCCGCAGAACCGTCAGCCGACGCCGCTCGAAGCCGCCACCTGCAAACCGTTTCTGCTTCGTGAAATTTCCGTTGTCCGTCCAAAAGTAATTGTTGTTTTGGGTAACACAGCAACGCAGAATCTGCTTGGAACAAAGGTGGGAATCACCAAATTGCGTGGTGAATTTCAGGATTATTTCGGCGTCAAAGTAATGCCGACTTTTCATCCGGCATATCTTTTGCGCGATCCTTCCAAAAAGCGTGAAACTTGGGAAGATATGAAAAAGGTGCGCGATTTTCTTAACCAAGCGTAATTTGAAGTCTAAATTTGGAGCGAATTTTATGAAAAAAATACTATCCTTTTTGTTCGTGTTCTCGGTCGCCATAATAAATGTTTTGGCAATTGATATGAGCACGGAAATCAATCGTGAAACTGAAAAGATTCTGCCAAAGGTCGTTGAATGGCGCAGACATCTGCACCAGTTCCCGGAGCTTGGCAATCGTGAATTTAAGACCGCCGCTTACATCGAAAAGCATCTGCGCGGGCTTAATCTGGAAGTCCGCACAAAAATTGCTAAAACAGGAGTTGTCGGTATTTTGAAAGGCGATCTGCCCGGACCTACAATTGGTTTGCGGGCGGATATGGACGGATTACCGGTTTCCGAGAGAGTAATTTTGCCATTCGCTTCAAAAGAAAAAACAGAATACAACGGACAAACAGTTGGCGTAATGCACGCTTGCGGACACGACACGCACGTCGCGATGCTTTTGGGAACGGCGGAAGTTTTGGCGAAAATGAAGAACAAAATTCGCGGCACGGTAGTTTTTATATTTCAGCCTGCCGAAGAAGGCGCGCCCGTCGGGGAAGAAGGCGGCGCGGCTCTGATGGTCAAAGAAGGCGTGATGGACAGCCCGAAAATTGACGCGATCTTCGGAATACATATTGATTCAAAATCTGAAATCGGAAAAATTAAATACAAATCCGGCTCGTTTATGGCTGCCGCTGATTGGTTTACGATCAAGGTCAAAGGCAAACAAACGCACGGTTCCACACCATGGACGGGCGTTGACCCGATTGCGACGGCAAGCCAAATCATCAACGGTTTGCAAATGATTGTGTCGCGTCAATCCGAGCTGACCAAAGCTCCGGTCGTGATCACCATCGGAAAAATCAACGGCGGTGTGCGCGAAAATATTATTCCCGAAGAAATGACGATGGCGGGAACAATTCGTACGCTTGACGACGCGATGCAAAAGGACGTTCACGAAAAAATAAAGTTGACAGCGCAGAAAATAGCCGAAAGTATGGGTGCGACAGCTGAAGTTTCAATCGAAACGAAAACTCTTGTAACTTACAACACGCCCGAACTAGTCGCACAAATGCTGCCGTCGCTCGCTAAATCTGTTGGCAAGGAAAATTTAATCGAAACCGAATGGATTACAGGCGCGGAAGATTTTTCATATTTTCGCTTGAAGGCGCCAGCGTTTTTCTTCCAGGTCGGCGGAATGCCGAAAGGCAAAAACCCGAAAGACGCCGCACCGCACCACACACCCGATTTTTTCATTGACGACAGTCGGCTCGATGTCGGTATCAAAGCGTTTTGTAATATTGTTTTCGATTACCAGGCAAAATGAATTGAATAGAACTCAATAATATTTGTGATCGGAGAATCGGATTGATTCACGGCTTCCGCAGAAAAATTTTCATTTCTCGATTTTTTTATGTCAACTTTATTTGATTTATTGCCCGCCGAGAGCGACGAAACTGTTGACAATATTAACCAGGAAATGCTGCGAAAAGGCAAAATCTTATTTCCCGAAAAGTTTTTTATTTTTGGCACTGGTAAAATAGACGCTCAAGTTATCGTTGTTGGTGAATCGCCCGGTTTGCCTGACGCCGATTCGGAAAAACCTTTTATGGGTCCGGTCGGACAGCTACTGGAAAAGATTCTCAAGGCGATCGGACTTGAGCGTGAAAAATGTTATCTGACAAATGTCGTCAAATTTATTTCGCCGGGCGATGAAATTACTCCTGACATTTTAAAGTTTTTTATTCCCTACCTACATCGTGAAATGCTTGCGGTAAAACCGAAACTTATTATTTCTTTAGGAAACACGCCGACTAAAGCTCTGCTCAATACTAAAAAGGCGATCTCGCAAATTCGCGGCGAGTTTTATGATTACCAGGGAATAAAATTGATGCCGACCTTTAACCCGGCGTATATTTTGCGTGACCCATCGAAAAAACGCGAGATTTGGGAAGATATGAAGTTAATTAAAGAATACCTAAACGAAAAATGAAACCCGAAATCATTTCAAACAAAAAAATTTACAAGGGGAAAGTTTTTGACGTTTTCCTTTCAAAAATTCGTGAAGGCGAAGTTGAATACGAACGCGACATAATTTCGCATCACGGCAGCGCCGTCATCGTGCCGGTTTTTGCTGATCAAACAATCGCTTTGGTAAAACAATATCGTCACGCGGCAAATAAACATCTTTTGGAGATTCCGGCAGGTTCACTCGATGAAAACGAATCGCCGGAAACGGGCGCGCATCGAGAACTTGAAGAAGAAATCGGAGTCGTTGCGGGAAAAATCGAAAAGCTTGCGGAATTTTATGTTTCTCCGGGATTTCTTGCTGAGAAAATGTTTGTTTATCTCGCCACCGATTTACGTGAAACCGTGCAAAAGCTTGAGGAAGATGAACTAATCGAAATTACGAAAATCACTTTTCCGAAAGCGTTTGAAATGATTAGAAGCGGTGAGATTGAGGATGCAAAAACAATTATCGGTTTAATTCTCGCCGGTCCAAAGTTTGGTTTTTTTTACAAATAGTCCATCTTTGCTTGACGATGAAATCTTTTTTCGGTATTCTTATCGTTCGCGTTTTGGCGAAAATTCACAAAAGTAAAGAGTAATTATGAGCACTTATTTTCCGAGCGGAAAAGGTTTGGCGGATAACCGCAAATGGTTCGTTGTTGACGCACAAGGCAAAACCGTCGGCAGGTTAGCAACTGAAGTTGCGCGCATGTTGTCGGGGAAAAACAATCCGGCGTGGACCCCCTTCATGGATATGGGCGATTACGTCGTAATTATCAACGCCCGGCACGTCCTATTTAAAGGTTCAAAAAACGATCAGAAAATGTATCGTTACCACACGCTTTATCCGGGCGGTCTGCGCGAAACTACCGTTAAGGATATGTTTGAAAAGAAACCTGAGCAAATTATCGAACTTGCCGTCAAAGGTATGCTTCCGAAAACAAAATTGGGCAAAGCAATGGCTAAAAAGCTTAAAGTTTATGCTGATGCAGACCACCGCCATTCCGCACAATCGCCGGAGACGGTTGTAATCGAAACAACATAATTCAATTAAATTAAAAAAGATATGGCAGACATACAGTATTATGGAACGGGTCGCAGAAAAACTTCGACCGCCCGCGTTTACCTTCGTCCGGGCAGTGGCGAAATTACAGTCAATCGGCGCGGCTTTGAGAATTATTTTCCAAATGAAGCACTGCGAATGATTATACATCAACCGCTTCGCCTAACCGACACCGCCGGAAAGTTTGACATTTTAGTCAACGTGGCAGGCGGCGGGACAGCGGGACAGGCGGGCGCGGTTCGGCACGGAATTACGCGCGCTTTAATGGAATATAACATTGACCTGCGTCCAGCTTTAAAAAAAGCCGGATTTGTGACCCGCGATCCGCGCCAGAAGGAACGTAAGAAATACGGGCAGAAAGGCGCAAGAGCGCGATTCCAGTTCTCGAAACGATAATTATTTCAGTTATCGTTCAACAGATACCAGTCATTTTAAATTTTTAAAATGATAATCGTTGATTGATGACTGAACAAACCATTGTCGCATCTTAAATTGGTTTATAAAATAGTTGCGATGAATACAAAAACCAAAAGAGTTTAGGAGAATAAATTTTGGCAACAGTTACAATGAAAGAACTTCTCGAAGCAGGAGTTCACTTTGGTCACCAAGTACGCCGTTGGAATCCGAAAATGAAAGAATACATTTTCGGCGAGCGCAACGGGATTTATATTATTGATCTGCAAAAAACGCAGAAACTTTTCCGCGACGCGCTGAATTATGTGCAAGAAGTTTTGACGGAAAAACCAAAAACGAAAGTTTTATTCGTTGGCACAAAACGTCAGGCGCAGGATGCAATCAAAGAAGAAGCCGAACGTTGTGGACAATATTACGTCAATAATCGTTGGCTCGGCGGTTTAATGACAAATTTCCAAACCGTCCAAAACTCGATTAAAAAACTCAAAGACATCGAAACAATGCGCGAGGACGGACGTTACGACTTGTTGACGAAAAAAGAGCGGCTCGGACTTGATCGCCAGCACGAAGGCTTAATGAAAAACCTTGCTGGCATAAAAGATATGAACGGACTACCCGATATGTTGTTCGTCATTGACGTGCGCAAAGAAGATATCGCGATTGCGGAAGCTAATCGCTTGAATATTCCGGTTGTGGCGGTCGTTGATACAAATTGTTCGCCCGATGGAATTGTTCAGGTCATTCCCGGAAACGACGATGCTCTGCGGGCAATTCGTCTTTTCGCATCGCGCATTGCCGATGCGATTCTCGAAGGTCAAACTATCGCGTCGGAAGGCAGTATCGGAGCGAGCGAAAGCGAAACACCAGATGCGGAAGCACAGGATGGAAATGGATCAGCAGCGCTTGAGCCGTCAGTTCAGGTTGCCGATCAGTCTTTCGCAACAGCTGACGCGACCAATATAGTTTCGCCCGAAATGGAACATCAGCCGACAGGCACGTCTATTGTTGATGGAGCAACGGGTAGCAGCGGTAGCGGTGACAATTTAGCAGAAGTTAAAACTGATATACCAAGGTCGGCGACTGAAAAAGTTACACGGATAACTGAAAAAACTTCTTCAGCTAAAGAATCGACTCAGGAAGAAGCAACTGAAGCAACCGCTAGTTAATTTTTATTTTTTTATTTTGAAAGCGTAGCTCTTATCAATTTGAATAAGCCGGCTACGCTTTTTTATAAGGTAAGATCAGATATTATTTTTGGGAGTAGAATATGGCAGAAATCACAGCAAGCGCGGTAAAATCTCTGCGCGACAAAACGGGCGCGGGAATGATTGATTGTAAAAGCGCACTAGTTGAAGCAGGCGGCAGCGAAGAACAGGCAGTTGAAATTCTTCGCAAAAAAGGAATGGCGACGGCAGGTAAAAAAGCTGGGCGCGTAACGGCGGAAGGCGTTGTCGGTTCATATATCCATATGGGCGGAAAAGTCGGCGTGATGGTTGAAATTAATTGCGAAAGTGATTTCGTGGCGCGCGGCGAAGAGTTTCAGCAGCTTGTCAAAGATGTTGCGATGCACATCGCCGCATCCGATCCAAAATATCTCAACCGCGAGGACGTTCCGGCTGAAGAAATAAAAAAAGAACGCGACATTTTACTGGGCAAATTAAAAAACGACCCGAAAAATGCTAATAAGCCTGAAGCCGTCGTCGAGAAAATTGTCGAAGGCGGAATTGGAAAATTCTTTGAAGAAAATGTCTTGCTCGATCAGCCGTTTGTCAAAGATCCTTCAAAAACAGTCAGCGAATTAGTCACAGGGAAAATCGCTTCAATCAAGGAAAATATTTCTGTCCGCCGTTTTACGCGTTATAAAATGGGCGAAGGCATCGAGAAAAAAACCGACGATTTCGCATCAGAAGTTGCTTCAATGGTTGGATAAATTTTAGTCCAAAGCCCAAAGTCTAAAGCAAATTTGACGCTTTTTTAAATTGGACATTGGACATTGGGCTTTGGACTAAAAGGATGAAACCTGCATACAAACGAATTTTGCTTAAACTTTCGGGTGAAGCCTTGATGGGCGAGCAGAATTACGGCATTGACACGAATGTTGCTGAAGCCGTCGCGGAAGAAATCAAAGCGGTGCAGAGGCTTGGCGTTGAAATCGCGATCGTGGTCGGCGGTGGTAATATTTTTCGCGGTGTTTCAAAAAGCGCGGGCAGTATGGATCGTTCGAGCGCCGATTATATCGGAATGCTGGCAACCGTGATGAACGCCGTAGTTTTGCAGGATGCTTTGGAAAAATTGAATGTTTATACGCGCGCTTTATCGGCAATTGATATTCCGCAGCTTGCCGAACCTTTTGTTCGCCGCCGCGCTATCCGGCATCTCGAAAAAGGTCGAGTAGTAATTTTTGCCGCCGGAACAGGCAACCCGTTTTTCACAACCGATTCAGCTGCCGCTCTGCGCGCGCTGGAAGTAAAAGCCGATATAATATTAAAAGCGACTAAAGTTGATGGAATTTATACTGCCGATCCGGTGACGAATCCGGAGGCAACAAAATTTGATGAAATTTCCTATCAGGATGTTCTGGAAAAGCATTTGAAGGTGATGGACGCTTCATCAATTTCGCTTTGTATGGATAATAATTTGCCGATTATGGTTTTTAATATGAAGGATTCAGGCAATATTATGAAGGCTGTCAAAGGTGATTTATCAATCGGAACGCTTGTTTCCGTCGATGGTAAATCTCTGGCGACAAGTTAGATTTCTGATTTATCAACAAGCACTATTTTTTATTTTCGGTGCGAAATTTTTGAGGACGATATGAGTGTAGATAATATTATAAAAGAAGCAAAGCCGGGTATGGAAGCGGTAATCGATGATTTAAAGCGCCGGCTGACAAATATTCGGACGGGTCGCGCCACCATCGGTCTGCTCGACGGTATTATGGTTGATTATTACGGGGTTCCGACACCGCTCAGTCAGATGGCTTCGGTCAATGTGCCTGAACCGCAGATGCTGACCGTTCAGCCCTGGGATACTACGCAAATGGGCGCGATAGAAAAAGCCATTAACGGCGCGAATCTCGGATTTAACCCGTCAAACGACGGTAAAATGATTCGTCTGCCTGTCCCGCCGCTTAATGAAGAAAGGCGAAAGCAATTGGCAAGACAGGCTCACGAAATCGCCGAAGAACACAAAGTCGCGGTGCGCAGCGTTCGCCACAGCGCCAATGACGCGCTGAAGACAGCCTTAAAGAATAAGGAAATTTCCGAAGACGACGAACGCGGCGGATTAGAAGAAGTTCAAAAACTGACCAATATGTTTGTCGGTAAGATTGACGATCTTAAGAAAACTAAAGAACAGGAAATTATGAGTGTTTAAACTGCGAATATTTAGAAGCGGATAGCCGGAAAATTTCTTCAATGTTTTTGAATATTTTCCGGCTATCCGCTTTTTGACGCATTACTTTGATATTGAAAAAATATCGTCTGCAACCTTAGAATTGACCAGAATTTCTTTCGCTTTAAAGTCAGCGTAAATTGTGAATTGCCCCATATCGAATCGCTGCGCGTATCTTTCAGGAATTTTCACGCCTTCCACTTCGCGTAATTTATCAATTTCAACCGAAGTCGTAACGTTACGCCCGTTTATTTCATAGCTGGATTCGTAACTTTTGACTAGCCCCGTTTTTTCATCAATAAAAAAATCTGTATAAAAACCTTCAGGAGCGGTAATGCGAAAACCTGTTTTTTTCTTCGCGGTTTCGGGCAGCGCTGAAACCACAAAACTCTTGTCGTCAATTTTCGCAAGTAGCTGAAAACCAAGCCTGTTAAGAGGCGGGAGACTAAAATTATTGACTGAAGAAGATGTTTGCTGTCCGTCGTAAACCTGCTTGAACGGCTGAAACGGATTTGAAACTTCAAGGCGATATTTTTCACCGGCATAAATCGTTGCAAAAGTTGCTGGAAATGTTATCGTCGGTGAGCCTGAAACATCCGCCGTTCCTCTGACGACCAGAGTTTTCATATCTTTAAATTTATCGCCGCCGTAGATTTTTATAGTTTCTTTTGCCAGTTCGAGCGGTGAAGAAGTTTTTTGAACCGCGTTCATATTTTTACCTTTTTCGTTCTTCTTATCTTTTTCTTTGGTTTGAGCAAATGTGCTGACGGCAAAAATAACTATCAACAACAAAATAGAGTATTTTTTCATATTTCTCGAATAATTTTTGAAAAGTAGAGTTCTTTTCTAAATACGAAAAGAGAAGAATAAAAGTTTAACTTTCATTCTTCTCTTTTATAGTTTAAGTGTAATTTAGAAATTAAAACGCATCGTTAATTCAATCCGGCGATTAGCCGCGCCGCCACCGCCGCCGAAACCGCCGCCGCGCCCGCCGAAACCGCCAAAGCCGCCTCCAACGATTGAAGTGTATTGACCAAAGCGGTTTGAACTCAAATTTCCGACCGGTGTGCCGAAGTTTGTGCGGTTAAACAAGTTGTTTATTTGTAGCCCGAAAGTTAAATTATAAGGCTTATCGCTGCCGCCGAAACCGCCGCCGCCGCCGCGACCTCCACC
>JACCRD010000033.1 GCA_013813755.1 Acidobacteriota bacterium
AGCTAAATTAGAAGATAGTTTTATTTTCGAGGAAAAAAATGGATTTTACAACCAAAGAATTATTAAAAAGATACGCGAAGCTGGCAATCGGTCAACCGTTTGCGCCGATTTTGTTGAACATTCTCGTGACATCGGTTTGCGATATGCGCTGCACACATTGTTTTTTTACGGACGAACTCGATGACCGCCCGCGCAAAAAGCTGCAGATGAAAACCGACGAGATCGAGAAAATTTCAGAAACACTCGGCGGTAATCTCGGCGTTTTGATTCTCGCCGGCGGTGAACCGTTTACGCGCAAGGATTTGCCGGAAATTTGTAATTCTTTTTATCGAAATAATAAGCTTGACTCGGTTTACATTATGTCGAACGGGCAGATTCATCCGCGAATTTTCCCGGACGTAACGCGCGTTTTACAGGAAAATCCAAACCTCAACGTAACAATCGCTCTCGGCATTGACGGAATGAAGGACGCGCACGAGAAAATCCGTCGCAAAGAGGGAAGTTGGGACAAAGCGATTCACACGGCGCGCACGCTCAAGGAAATGAAAAAAGAATATCCGAACCTGGACGTTCAAACCTGCACGTGCGTGATGCGTTCAAACGAAGACACGATTTTCGATTGGTATGATTTTTTGAAACATGACCTTAAGCCGGACAAAGTAAATATCAATTATATTCGCCCGCCGTCAGCTGATCCGAATGAATTAAACTTTGACCACAATCGTTACGCGGAATTGTCGCAGATGATTCTGGACGACACGCGCAACGCGGCGCTGAAAAATAATTACGGCGGCGATGCCGGATTTTTTAAAGCCGCGATTGATCTTTATATGCACGACCTAATTGCCAAAACAAAAGAAACCGGCGAATCGCAAATGACGTGTTATGCAGGTACGGCGGGCGCGGTGATTTTTGACGAAGGCACAATATCATCCTGCGAAAACTTGGAAGCGACGGGAAATCTGCGCGATTACGACTGGAATTTTCAGGGCGCGTGGAATTCGCCGCAAATGAAGGCGCGTCGTCAGAAAGCTAAATCGGGCTGTTTCTGCACACACGAGTCGAATTCTTATTATCCGTCGCTGCCGTTTAATCCGAAACATTTAATTCAAATTAAAAAACTCGAACGCCAGATGAAAAAGGCGAGTAAGGAAATGGAAAAACATTTGCCGCAAACCGAAGGCGTTGCAATTAAGGCTTAATATAAACCGATAAAAATTGAAACTTAATTTAGTTTTAGGTGTGTTAGTTGATAGTTAAAGCTATTAAATGGAGGCAATATGCGTAAATTAGTTTCGTTTTTTGTTTTTTCGGTGGCTTTGTTCATTGGATTATTTTCCATCCCGTTAGATACGCCGACACTTTATGAAAAACTTTATCCGTCTTTTAGTCAATCAGAAGCCGATTTTCTGCTCGGTCGGCGCGTTAAAAACAAGTCACTTGGCGAAGCAATCCGTGGAATGAAGTACCCGGTAAATTTCAATGATAGATTTGTGGTAATGAAATATCCGGTAAATAAGAAGAGAAAAATGGTTAGCGAGGAAGTGCAAATCGGGGAAACCGGGCAGGTAATTGGATTGTATAAAAGAGATGTTGGTTTTGGACTTATCATAAAATGGGACGAACAGAATAAAGATGGTGAGGATATGTTTTCCGTGGATAATAGATTTTCAAGCCGTGTGTTTCTGGATTTTGAATAATTTATGTTTATTTAGGAAAAAGATACAAAACAAATCCCTTCGGGCGTTAGCCCGGCGGTCAAAATATAAAAAGGAGATATGAGAATGCGAATAATTGCTTTTACGATAACATTGTTTTTGGGAGTTTACGTGGCTTCCTTTTTTAAATCTGTACCGGCTGTAACGCCGTGTAATAATGCGAATTATTACTCCCACGGATCAGGGGGCGGTTCGCGCCAGGAAATAAAAACATTTCCGAGTATTAAATTTGACACCAGCCAAAATTATTCGCTCGCGGAAGCAAACGCTTTGATCGGAACGCAGGTTCGTAACTTGAGTAGCGGTAATGCGAAGTGCCCGAAAGACGCGGGCAATTGTTTGAATCTTTTCAAAGGCGAGATGGGCAGAGTGGTCAGTATTTTGCCAAGTCTCGAAAATACTTATTTGATTGAAATTCAGTGGGAAGAAACGCCCGAAGATCACTCGCCTCGTTATTCGGGCAGATTCGTCACCCGCGCTGGCGAAGAAGCTTCATTTGAGGTAGATTATTCGCCGCAATTCGAAGGCGCATTCGTCACCCGCGCCGGGAAAGAAGTTTCGTTTGAAATCGTTAAATAAATTGTTGGTCTGATGCCTCACAATACTCCCAAAATTCTTATTATTTCATCTGACACGGGCGGCGGGCATCGTTCTGCGGCGTGCGCTCTAGTCGAAGGCATGCATAAGTTTTGGGAAGGAAAATCGGTTACCGTCCGGGTGATCAAAGCGGTTGAGGAATCACACCGCGTAACCGATAAATTGGTCAATGTTTACAATTGGGTTTTGTGTAACAAACAACACTGGATGAAATATGTCTATTGGGGAATAAACCGTTTTCGTCCCGAAACGAACAAATTTTGTCAACTCGGTAGTATCGGATATGTCCGCCAGCAATTTGAAAAATGGTGTCCGCACATCGTCGTCAGCGTTCACCCGATGACGCAGCATATTTTTGCCAGAATCCTCAAAGAACTTAACTTAAGCGAACAAATTCCGTTGGTCACAGTCGTTACTGACCCATGTTACGGTTTTTGGAAGGGTTGGGCGTGTAATGATGTTTCGCTTTATCTGGTGGCGAATGAAGATGCGCGTCGGCAGCTGATCGATTACGGAGTTTTGCCGGAAAAAATAAAAATTTCCGGGATGCCGGTGCATCCGAAATTTCACGAGATTAATGAAAAAGATGCGCAGAAGGCTCGCCAGGCATTCGGTCTGGATGCCGAAAAATTTACGGTTTTTGTCAACGCAGGCTGGATCGGCGGCGGCAATATTCCGCAGATTTTCAAGGAACTGGTGCGCGGGGAACTCGATGTACAGGCTATATTTTTAGCGGGCAAAAACGAAGACTTAAAAAAAGAAGCGGAGGAATTAGCCAAAACCGCGCGATTTCCCGTCAAGGTTATTGGCTACTCGGATGAAATTGAAAAATTGATGCAGTCAGCAAATGTAATGATCAGCAAACTCGGCGGTTTAACAACATTTGAAGCGCTCGCCTGTCGCTTGCCGATTATTGCTGACGCGATAACGCCGCCGATGCCGCAGGAAGCCGGAACTGTTAATTTGATAGCCCGGCGCGGAGCGGGAATTTTGTTGCGGAAAACTGTTGATATTGTGCCGGTTATTCAAAATTTGCTTGATGATTCCGTTAAATACGCCGAAATGAAAGCGGCAACCATCGGACTGACCGTGCCAAATTCCACCGAATTTATTATCAGAGAAATCGCGGAACTCCTTCCCGCTCATACAAAGATTATCAATACGCCTCTTCACGCCAAAGCTTAAGTTTATTC
>JACCRD010000036.1 GCA_013813755.1 Acidobacteriota bacterium
GTTCCCGAACTCAAAGCGGTTGAACCATAACTTTGATTTCCGCTGCTCGTATAGACATACGATAAATAACTGGAAGCACCGGCGCCAACGTTATAGACACCAATCCAGTCGGCGGTGCTCGGAGAACTGACTCCGCTGAAACTGACGTTTAACGAACCGCCCGCTGCAACCGTTGAAGAACTGGCACTGACACTAGCAGTAGCTGCAACCGGTGTCGGCGTCGGAGTTGCAACTGGTGTTGGAGTTGGAGTGGCGGTTGTTCCAACTACACTTAAACAAGAGTTGTTAGCAACCACATAATTTTGAATCTGAGTTTTCGATGCGCCACAAAAACTGGTAGCATTGGAAGTTATAGATGGATTCATTATTGAGTTTGCACAAGTTCCAGAGTTATCCATGTGTTCAGCACCTAAGTTATGACCAATTTCGTGAGCAGTGATTAGATGATTAACGCTGCCGCTTCTAGCAGTTAGTCCATAGCTATAAGATGGACTACGACAGATAATACCTTGATAAGCAATTCCTTGATAACTATATTTGCCTGTAAAAAGATGTGCTGTATCACGGGGATATTGCGCACGCGGATAGTTTGCATTCCAATAACCTAAAAACGCGTCTAACAATGCACTCGTAGAAGTTGTTGAATAAGGATCGGAAGTTGACCAGGCATGTTGAAAAGTGACTGTCACCGACAAGTTCAAATCTCGCTTGTAGATACCGTCAACCAAGTTCAATATCCCTAATATTTCGTTGTTTGCCGCAGAAGCTCCGCCTGATTGTGTGACCCATTGATAATCGGCTTCGGTTGCCACTTCAATTACCCTCAAATCAGCCGTTGCCGCCGCACTCATTTCAGTCGTTGCATCCTCCGTTGCTTCCGCACCGTAAATGTAACTTTTAATAATACCAAGACCAAAATCTATCTTTCCTTCTATATCTTTAGCTTCTATATCGTTTGATGAATCAATATCTTTACTTTTAACATCGTTTGATAAATCAACCGTTTTTATCAAATCGCCATCACCATACACAATTATGTCATTCTTCGCAGCGCGTTTTGAAAAATTTTCTGCTTGAGTGACGAAATACTTATCACCGCCCGTGTAGATAAAACCTTCGATATTTTCTTCGGTGACGGTAAAACGAACTTCAGAACCGGAATCATTCTTTAATTTTCCCTTAAAAGTTATAACTTCAGCTCGCTCCATTTCACGCTCGCCAGAACTTGTAGCTTCGGTGGCTCTGTAATTACCGGCTCTCAGGTCATTGGGAGTTAAAACAAACTCAAAATCACGCCCGTAGGCTTGAAATTCTATTAGCTGTTCGGATTTAGCTTTGCTGAGAACAACTTTGTTATCTAACTTGACCAAGTTATATTTCTTAAAAGATTTGCTTAAATCTTCATTTAAAGCCTTTTGCCCAAACACACTTACATTCACTATAAACAAACTACATATTATAAAAATAAATCTAATCATCATTCTTTATCCTTTTAATTAACTTTTACTGCTAGCCACGCGGTTTTATTCGCAGATATTGGGGGAAAACAACAGATACTGGGAAACACAAGCAGTTAAAGTTCATCATTCTCGCTGATGACAATCCTGGAAACGGCTACACTGAGCGTCGAAACGGACATCAACAAAAGATTTTGTAACGGTAAAAACTTTAATCGGCAGAGAGACAAGTTGACAAAATATAGGCACAGATTGATCCGTGGGGTTTCGGAAAATAATCATGTTTTATTGATATCCTTAATTAAATTATTTTTTAAAGGGTTGGAACTTAGCTTTAAATGTAAATATAAAAATAGAAGTTCGGTTGAAATCAATTTTTTCCAACTGATACTTTGTAACATTCAAAAATTACTAACACCCAGTAGCAGCTACTTTTATTATTATGCATATTATCATAGCTGAATTTTTTAAGCAAGAATTTTTATAAAGCTTCTTTATCAATTTTCAGTAATTTTTGATAATACTTTTGATAGGAATGAAAAAAGATATCTCTTTGGATGCCTCTAGAGTCCTGACTTTATTGGAGCTGATGAACCGATTTGAACCACTGACCTGATGATTACGAAACAAAATATCCGGAAACTTATTAAAATGTTTTTATTTGCAGAAATATAAATACGTGCTTAAAATCGAAAAATTAAAAGCCTCTAGTTGAATCAGAACTAAAGGCTTTGGTCTTTGAAAATTGTATAAACTTATAAGCAAAAGGAGTTTATCAAAGTATTTAATTTACAGGTAAGCAACTTGTATCCGAAAATCTATCTATTACTTATTCGGGCAGAAAGTTATCCAGTGATAAAATACTTTTAGATATTCAGCGTGTAATACTCTGTAACACTTGGTAAATATAAATGAAGTAAACAACTTTATGAATATCGGAATCACGGTTTATCCATCTTACGGCGGAAGCGGAATTGTCGGCTCGGAACTCGGGCGCGAGCTGGCTTTGCGCGGGCATAATGTTCATTTTATTTCGTCTTCGCTGCCGACTCGCCTGACTGAACTTGGCGGGCGCGTACATTTTCACGAAGTTGAAATGATGTCGTATCCGCTTTTTGAACACCAGCCGTATACCCTGGCGCTGGCGACCAAAATGGGAACGGTGGCGCGCGCCGAGAACCTCGATTTGCTTCACGTCCATTACGCGATTCCGCATTCGATCAGTGCGATTCTTGCCCGCGAATCAATCAAAAACCACCTTTATCTACCGGTCATTACGACGCTTCACGGAACGGATATTACTTTGGTCGGCGCGGATCGTTCGTATTTGCCGATTACGCGCTACGGCATACAGCAATCGGACGGCGTCACTGCGGTTTCTAAATTCCTCAAGCAGGCGACGATTGAAACTTTTGATTTTGATGAAATTGAAGTGATTCCGAATTTCATTTGTCCTGATGAATACAGACGCGATGCAGATTCGCCTCTACGCACGGAATTAGCGCCAAAGGGTGAAAAAATTCTTGTCCACGTCTCAAATTTTCGCGCCGTTAAACGTCCCGTTGACTGCGTCGAGATTCTAGCCAAAGTTTTGCAAAAGGGCGCGAGGGCAAATCTGGTAATGGTTGGTGACGGACCCGAATATTCGGCGATAAAACATCGCGCCAAACTTTTAAAGGTTTCGGATAATGTAAATTTTGTCGGCAAACAGGCAAAAATTGCCGATTATCTGGGCGTGGCGGATGTCTCTTTGCTGCCTTCTGAGCTTGAATCTTTCGGTCTTGCCGCGCTCGAAGCGCAGGCGTGTGAAGTTCCGGTCGTCGCCTCTCGCGTTGGCGGCGTTCCGGAAGTAATTAACGATGGTGAAACCGGTTTTTTGAGCGATATCGGCGACACGGAAAAAATGAGCGCTGATGTTTTGAAACTTCTCTCAGACGAGAAAATGCGGCTGGCTTTCGGCGTGAAAGGACGCGAACTGGCGATTTCGCGTTACAGCACCGAAAAAATTATTCCACAGTATATCAAGTTTTACGAAAAGATTTTGGCATCGAAGCCTTAATCAAAAACTTGCATTCTATTTAACGTTTTTTATCTACGCCTTGAAATTCTTTTTCAAATTCTGCCAGACTTCAAAATATTCGTGCTGCAATTCTGAAGTTCCCATCGCATATTTCGTCGGGCGAATAACGTAGCGCGACTCGAACATAAATGCCATTGTGCCGGAGAGTTTAACGGGTTTAAGTTGGGCGTTCGAAGCTTTCTTAAACGCATCGGCATCGGGTCCGTGCGCGCTCATTTGATTGTGGAGCGACGCGCCGCCCGCGACGAAACCTTCTTCCTTTGCGTCATATTGCCCGAAACACAAACCCATAAATTCAGACATATAATTGCGGTGAAACCACGGCGGGCGAAACGTATCTTCCTGAACAAGCCAACGGTCAGGGAAAATAACAAAATCGCAATTTGCTACGCCGACTTCCGGCGATGGCGCGGTCAAAACCGTGTAAATACTCGGGTCTGGATGGTCAAACGAAACCGAGCCGATAGTGTTAAATCTTCGCAAATCGTATTTATACGGCGCGTAGTTTCCGTGCCACGCGACGACATTAAGCGGCGAACTTTTTATTTCCGTCGTCCACAGATTGCTGCCGAATTTAGCCGTTAATTCAAAATCTCCATCCAAGTCTTCAAACCACGCTTCGGGCGTTTCAAAATCGCGCGGATTTGCCAAACCATTCGCGCCAATCGGACCTAAATCAGGCAGACGAAAATGCGCCGCGTAATTTTCGCAGATGTAGCCGCGCGCGTCGCCGTCGGGCAATTCGACGCGAAACTTCAAACCGCGCGGCAGAACCGCAATCTCGCCCGAACCGATTTCTATAATTCCTAATTCAGTCAAAAAACGAACGCGATTTTTCTCCGCGACGACAAGCATTTCGCCGTCCGCGTTGTAGAAAAATCTGTCCGTCATATTTTTATTGCAGGCGAAAATATGAATGCCTAAACCTGTTTGCGAAAAAGAATCGCCGCAACCCGCCATCGTTACGATTCCGTCAATAAAATCCGTCTCATTCTGCGGCAGCGCTAAAGGATTCCAGCGCAGTTGATTCGGCGTCGTTACGATTTCGTCAAACTTTGACGCGAACAAATTGTTTTCGATCTGCCGAAAAGGACGATGCAAAACCGACGGCTGAATGCGATACGTCCACGTTCGTTTATTC